>JBFMHE010000011.1 GCA_040752355.1 Nitrospirota bacterium
GAACGGGTCGCCCTTGCGGTGATGAGGGGTTCATACACAAGATAGAGCAAGTTGTCGGCAGGAAACTTGTTGCTTTGCCGAGAGGCAGGCCGAGGAGAAGGGAATAAATGGTCGCTGTCCCTATTAACGTCCATTATTTTTGAAACAGATGATCTATGGATAAGAGATTAGTGAAGAGAGCGCCAGAACGCCATCAAAAAGCTTGGATATTAGGCAGTATTGGCTTAATGATTGGTGCTGGCATCGGTGGATATTTTTCTGCGATAACAGGGAGCTCTACTTACATTGTTATTGGCACTTTTATAGGTGGCATTGTCGGCGATCTGATTGGTTTCCTGCTCAATAAAAGAATTTCACTGAAAGCACTTTTATCCATTGAGAAGATAGCTAATAATGTTCTAATTTTTGTAAGCTTTAGTTTTGTAGCTGGAGGCATGATGGTTTTCATTCAAAAAGGCAGATGGATTGGACTTATTGGTGCTGTTGTATTTGGTTTATGTGGTCTATATTTATATAAAAAAAGAAGTTGAGAGATTACCAGTAGTAGAAAACCGGGATGGTTCTCATTCCATACAAAGAGTCGGGAGGGGGAGAAGAGAGATGAAACGTGATCGGAGCTGTGCAGTCTTACTGCTGTATCTTACCCTGGCATTTATCATTGCTCCCCTTACCTCCTCGTTCGCCGGAACGACCCGGTACTATTATGATGAATTGAACCGCCTGAAAAAGGAGGAGTCCGGAAGCGCCATTTCCTATACCATCACTGCAATAGCAGGAAGCAACGGAGCCATCTCCCCTGCCGGCACGGTCTCGGTGCCCTCCGGCGGCAGCCAGACCTTTACGATTACTCCTGATGCCGGGTACGCGGTTACCAATGTGCTTGTCGATGGCAGATCGGTGGGAACGCCATCGAGCTACTCCTTCAGCAATGTCATTGATAACCGCACCATCGAGGCACAGTTCGGGCCTGTTACGACAGAGATCATCGTCGATAACGCCCCGGCAGGGCAGTCCTCTTCGAGCATATCATTCACCGGTCTATGGGCGGTGTCTGGCGGGACCAGTCCGTACGGTGTGGATTCGTTATATACCCGCGAGGCAGCGACCTATACATGGCATGCTGCTCTGCCCCAGACCGGCACCTACGAGGTCTATATGTGGTGGACTGCGTACAGCTCCCGTACCTCCAGCGCTCCGGTAACCATAGAGTACAGCGGGGGCTCACAGACGATCAACGTCAATCAGCAGATCAACGGAGGCAGGTGGAACAAGCTGGGGACCTTCAGTTTCACTGCTGCAGCAGGAGGTAAGGTGACGATTATCTCTCCGGCACCCTCCAGCTACAGCTACTGTGCTGATGCCGTAAGATTCGTTTATGTCGGGGCTCCGGCAAACGTGGCCCCTTCGGCGGTTATCGATTCCATCACGCCCAACCCTGCCTCGGTGGGACAGCCGGTGAGCTTCAGCGGGCATGGCACGGACAGCGACGGCACCATAGCCGGATACAGCTGGATATCGAGCATCGATGGGCAACTGAGCACAGCGGCCTCCTTCAGCAGCTCATCTCTTTCCGCAGGCACCCACACGATCTACTTCAAAGTGCAGGACAATGCCGGGGCATGGTCGACCGAGGTGAGCCAAACGCTTACGGTCAACCAGAGCACGGATCAGATCATCATCGACAATGGAGGGGCCGGCACTTCGTACACGGGGATATGGAACGTATCGGGAGCAGTTAATCCCTATGGCGCGGACTCGTTGTGGAGCCGCAACGGGGCAACCTACACCTGGCGTGCTGCTCTTCCCCAGACGGGGACCTACGAGGTTTATATGTGGTGGACCGAATACAGCTCCCGTTCGACCAACGCTCCGGTGGCGGTTACCTATAGCGGGGGTACGCAGACGATTACTGTGAACCAGCAGACGAACGGAGGCAAATGGAACTACCTGGGGACGTTTACATTCGATGCGACCTCGGGCGGGACCGTAAAGCTTACCGCCCCTGATCCCGAGCCGACAAGCTACTGTGCGGATGCGGTAAAGTTTGCCTACGTCCCGTCCATAGAGGTTATCGTGGACAACGGCGGACCCGGCACCTCGTATACAGGCCCCTGGGCAGTATCAGGCGGCGCCAATCCGTACGGTGTCGATTCATTGTACACCCGCGAGACGGGAAGCTACACCTGGCATGCCGCGCTTCCCCGCACGGGCAACTACGAGGTCTACATGTGGTGGACGGAGTACACGTCCCGTACCTCCAGCGCCCCGGTAACCATAGAGTACAGCGGGGGCTCACAGACGATCAACGTCAATCAGCAGATCAACGGAGGCAAGTGGAACTACCTGGGCAAGTTCGCCTTTGACACGACAGCGGGCGGGAAGGTGACGATTATCTCTCCGGCACCCTCCAGCTATAGCTATTGCGCGGATGCGGTGCGGTTCGTGTACGCCCCTTGAGAGGGGTTCGCTGTAAAAGGGGCTTAGGAGGACTGAGGGCGCCCTTCCTCGGAGGCGCCCTCTCCCTAGCGAGAGGGCACGTTGCACATCCAGGCCTAAATCAAGATTAGGTCTGACGCCAGATTTTCTTTCTCAGCAGTCCTGCGCCTGCAAGACCTACCCCCAGGAGAAAAAATGTCGAAGGCTCAGGAGTGGGAATGGGGGCAGGGGAGTCCTCCTTGGGGATACCGATGAAGGCCTTCGAAGTGAGCCCGTCGTAGCCGCCTCCTGCTATTTCTCCGCTATCGTTGATGCCGAAGAGATGGGAGTACTGCCAGTCCGTAGGCAGTATCTCGATGTAATCCCCATCTTTGTAAATAAACCCCTTGGTACCCAAACCCACCCCATCATTTCCGTAGCCGACTACTTCTCCTTTGTTGTTAATGTCAATTGCAAAGGCATAGTCCCAGCCCGGCGGTAAAAGCTCAATATAAGTGCCATCGATGTATATGAAACCTTTACCGGTACCCTGGTAGCCGCGGCCAACCACCATCCCACTGTCGTTTATGCTATTAGCATGGGCGGAGCTCCACCTTGGAGGCAGTAGCTCAATATAAGTACCATTGCTGTACATGAAACCCTTGCCTATCCTGTCGAAGCCTCCTCCTACTACGGTTCCGTTATTATTGATACCACTTGCATTTGCACTTGACCAGCCCTGAGGCAGTATTTCCGTGTAGCTCCCTCCGCTATAAAGGAAGCCTCTTGAAGAGAATCCGTTCGTGCCGGAACCCACGATATCACCATTATTGTTAATGCCGTTAGCAAATGAGCTTGACCAGCCTTGAGGCAATAGTTCTTTATAGCTTCCTTTGTCATATTGAAAGGCCCGTGAGGAAGAGCCGTTAAATGCTCCTCCTACGACGATCCCCTTATTGTTAATGCCTGTCGCTCCGACCATACTGCTTCCAGGAGGGAGCAAAGGAGTATAAGAGCCTTTGCTGTATACGAAACTTTTCTGAGAGGTTCCATCGAAGCCCGAGGCCACAAGATCTCCATAACCGTTAATATCGCCAAAGGACACAGGGGCTATAGCAGCCCATCCCGGAGGAATGATTTTGGTATAGGTATACTCTCCACCTATGGCTGCCGGGGCTAAAAGGACATTCATCGCGAGATAGAAAAGTGATATGGGTAGTGTTGCTTTGAGCTTCTGCCAGACTTTTTTCATGGTCTTCCCCTCGACAACTCAAGATCGTTAGAGATTAACGTACCCTTTCGCCGGTAGCCGAGCGAACGCTCACCGCCCATGTTTCTGTGTGATGATACATGATGATATGCATACAATGTACCAGGCATGTAGGCACTTGATTTCAAGCTGATTTTTACTTCCTCGAGAGGGACTGTAAATCAGCTCGACGTTTTCAATGAGCTTTGAAACAAATAACCGTCGGAAATGATGACAATATACCGGAATAGCTATCCTCGATCACTCGTGCCAAAAGAGGCAGAGGAATCAATAGGCCCTCAATATTGACCAAGTGCCGCTGCCGGCCGTATTGATTTCCGCTCCGGCCTCGGATAGTATTTAGGTACCATCTTACCGAAAGCCCGGAGGTGTGTCATGGGATTCAGCAGCGAGATCAAGATTGCATCCGCCGAACCGCAGGCCGTTCACCTTGCCGACGCGATAAGCTACCAGGACCACTCGGTGGTCAGCAAGCAGCTCCTCAAGAAAGATACGGGGACAGTAACCCTCTTCGCCTTCGACGAGGGGGAGGGGCTGAGCGAACACACCGCGCCCTTCGACGCGATGGTCCATGTCCTGGACGGCGAGGCGGAGATCACCATCGCCAAGAAACCCTATCGTCTCAAGAGCGGCGAGATGATCGTCATGCCCGCCAACCAGCCGCATGCGCTGAAGGCGGTGCAGCGGTTCAAAATGCTGCTCGTCATGATACGGTCGTAAGCACCCGCAGCTCAGCGGGCGGCGAGCGACGGCTCCTGCAGTTGCAGGGCGAACTCCTTTCCGAAGGCCCGGCACTGCTCGATGCCGTGGCTGTCAGGACTCCATGAGAGCCGCAGCCCCTCGGTGATGAGCTCGAACCCGCACTCCTTCAACCGCTCGGTTATCAGCTTCACCGACTCGCCGCTCCAGCCGTAGGCGCCGAAGGCAGCCGCCTTTTTGTTCTTGAAGCTCAGGCCTCTCATCTCTTCGAGAATGCCGGCGACCGAGTAGAGAATCGCCCTGTTGATCGTGGGCGAGCCGACGAGTACGGCCTTTGATTTGAAGACTTCGGTGATGATGTCGTTCTTATCCGAGCGCGCGGAGTTGAAGAGCTTTACCGTTACCCGCTCGTCCGCAGACCCGATCCCCTCCGCTATCGCCTCCGCCATCCTGCGGGTGCTGTTCCACATGGTGTCGTAAACGATCGTTATCTGGTTCTCCTGGTACGCGTTCGCCCACTCGGCGTACTTGTTCACGATCTGGAGCGGGTCGTCGCGCCAGATGACGCCGTGGCTGGTGCAGATCATGTCGACGGGCAGGTTCAGCCCCACCACCTCTTTTATCTTCTTATCGACCAGCGCGCTGAAGGGGGTCAGTATATTCGCATAGTACTTGATGCATTCCGCGTAGAGCTCCCCCTGGTCGACCAGGTCGTTGAACAGGCGCTCCGTAGCATAGTGCTGCCCGAAAGCGTCGTTGCTGAAGAGTATGTTGTCGCCGGTCAGGTAACAGAACATACTGTCCGGCCAATGCAGCATCGGCGCCTCGATGAAGACGATGTCCTTTGTCCCGATATTCAGCCGGTCTCCAGTCTTCACCACCCTGAAATTCCAATCCCGGTGAAAATGGCCCTTCAGCGACTTCACTGCATTGGCGGTACAGTAGATCGGCGTATCGGGAATCGCTTCCATGAGCCGGGGCAGCGCCCCGCTGTGGTCGATCTCCGCGTGGTTAGCGATAATGCAATCGATCCGATGCAGGTCCGTCTCCTTCGCGAGATTCTGCACGAACTCGGAGGAAAACGGCGCCCATACCGTATCGATCAGGACCGTCTTCTCGTCCCGTACCAGGTAGGAATTGTACGTAGACCCCCTGTGCGTCGAGTACTCTTCGCCATGGAACTTCCTCAGCTCCCAATCCACCTTTCCGACCCACACCACATTATCCTTTACCTTGATTCCCATCGCACGCACCTCCTTACCGAATATGTATGATCCACCCTCCTCATTCCATTAGATGCTCTAAATGACTCTTAATGATGGTGTCCCTCCCCTGCTTCAGCCTTTTTCGGCTCGCCGTGGTGCGCATGCCCTGCCACCGCATCGTTGTGGAGCCGCTCTACGTAATGGGTGTAGTCGACATACGCCTCGACGAACTTCCGGCCCGCCTCGACGCTCTCATCGGCATGCTTCCTCGCTTCGGCAACACGCGCGAAGCGCTCGCGTATGCCCTTCGCCGCTGCACCGGTAATCATCGCTGCGAGCCCGTCTGCCGAGCCGGTCTCGAGCGCCTTATCCGCAGCCGCTATCGAGGGCTCAACCGAACCGGCAGGCTGGAGCCCGGTGTACGGGGCGCCCTCTCCCGCACGATGAATCCTTACCACTGTCTCGAAGAAATACGTATCGGCAAGCTCCCGCGCCTCCGGCCCTTTGCTCCGTACGGCGAGGGTCTTCTTGAACATCTCGCGGATCGCCGGCTCGTCCTCCCTCCTCACCCATTTGAGCACCGGCGTGACATCGCCCTTTTCGAGCGCAGCCCTTGCCGTCGTTACGACCGGGCCGTCGAGCGTGTCGCAGTGCGCACCCGCGCCTGCCGGGACGAGCCAGGCGGCGAGGACAATCAAAACCGTCTTCAGATACGTCTTACCTTTCATGATAGCCTCCTTTATTAGGTCGTGCACACGACCTCGTTATCCAAGCCTCTTTTTGAACCGGAGCGAGCTGAACGCGATCACGACCACTCCCAGCGTGAAGAGGGCCGCCATCTGCGGCCAGAGGATGCCCGGCCCGATGCCCTTCAGGAATACACCCCTGATGATGACGAGAAAATACCGCAGCGGGTTCAGGTAGGTCGCATATTGTATGATCTCCGGCATGTTGTCGATCGGGAACATGAAGCCCGAGAGCAGGACCGCAGGGAGGTAGAAGAGGAAGGTCGCCATCAGGGCCTGCTGCTGGGTCTTCGATACGGTCGATATGAAGAGCCCGAACCCGAGCACCGAGAGGAGATAGATCGCCGTGCTCCCGGTGAGGAGGAGCAGCGAGCCCTGTATCGGGATCGAGAACCAGAAGACGCCCACCGTCGTGACGAGCGCCATGTCGAAGAAGCCTATGGCGGCAAAGGGGATCGTCTTGCCGAGCATGAGCTCGATCGGTCTGAGCGGCGTCACCATGAGCTGCTCCATGGTGCCGATCTCGCGCTCGCGCACCACTGCCATGGAGGTGAGGAGAAGGCCGGTGAGCATGATGATGATCGCAATGACGCCCGGCACATAGTAATTCCTGCTCCTCAGGTCGGGATTGTACCAGGCCCTCGTCCGCAGGTCGACCCGTCCCGGAACGGCCGTCTGCTGCACCTCCGCTCTCGTATCGAACGACTGCGCATAGCGCGCGATGATCCTGTTCGCGTAGTCCATAGCAACGGTCGCGGTATTGGAATCGGTCCCGTCGACGATCACCTGCACCTCGGTCGGGAAGCCCCTCTTCAGATCGCTCCCGAATCCCCTGTCGATCTGGAGCGCGGCGAGCGCCTTGCCCCGCTCGATCAGCATCGCCAGCTCTCCCGGCGAGTCCGGACGGTACCGTATCGTGAAGTACCCCGAAGCCTCGAGCTGCCGTGCGAGCTCCCTGCTCTCGTACGACCGGTCGAGATCGTAGAGCGCGGTCGTGATGTCAGTGACATCCGTCGTGACGGCATAGCCGAACATGATGAGCTGGAGAAGGGGCGTGACGAAGACAACGGCCTTCATCCGTGCGTCGCGCAGCACCTGAATGAACTCCTTGATGACGAGCTGTCTTATGCGCTCGAGCATATCAGGCCACCCTCTTTTTGAACTTCCTGTTCGCCAGGAAGAAGACGCCGAGGCCGAACACCGCCAGGAGGAGCGACTCGGTAACGAGGAACGGGAGCGTGCTCCCCTTCAGGAAGATACCTTTCAGTATGGTGACGAAGTAGCGCGCCGGTATGAAGTAGGTCACCGCCTGGAGCGGCGGCGGCATGTTCGCTATGGTATACATGAACCCGGAGAGCAGGAAGGCGGGAAGAAAGGTCACCACCATCGCGACCTGGCTCGCCACGAGCTGCGACTTTGCGGCGATCGAGATCAGTATCCCGAGGCTGAGCCCCCCGAACAGGAAGAGGGAGGAGAGCGCGGCGAGAAGGAGGACGCTCCCGCGGAGGGGGACGCTGAAGATGAAGACCGCCATGAGCACCGAGAGCGCCACATCGATGAAGCCGATGAAGAAATAGGGGACGAGCTTGCCCGTGATCAGCTCGGGCGTCTTCACCGGCGTGGAGATCAGCTGCTCCATGGTGCCCCGTTCCCATTCACGGGCAATGGTGAGCGAGGTGAGGAGCGCTGCGATCACCGCCATGATCACGGCGATGAGCCCGGGGACGATATAGTTGCGCGATTCGAGCTCGGCATTGTACCAGGCCCTGACGCGGGTCTCGATGAGGGGGACGACGGTGCTCGCGGGGAGCTCCCGGGAGTAGCGTTCGGTCACTGCAGTGACGTATCCCAGGGCGATCGTCGCGGTATTCGAGTCGCTCCCGTCGACGATCACCTGGAACTCCGCCTGCTTCCCGGTCAGCACGTTCCTCGAAAAATCGCCGGGCACCGAAAGAGCGAGTACCGCCCTACCCGAATCGAGATAGGCGTCGATCGCCCCCGGCTCGCTCACATGGTCGATCACCGTAAAATAGTCGGAGGCGCTGAACCGCTCGACGAGCCCCCTGCTGAGGCTGCTCCTGTCCCTGTCATAGACCACGGTCTTGAGGTTGTTGACATCGAGCGTTATCGCGTAGCCGAAGATGAAGAGGAGCATCACCGGCATGAGGAACGCCATGGCGAGGCTCAGGGGATCGCGGAGGATCTGAATGAGCTCTTTCTTGGCGATGGCTTTAACTCTGAGCAGTTTCATATCATTCTCGTAACGCGTAACGCGCGATGAGTATGCAAATTGTTGTCTTTTGCTGATTACGCATCACGCATTACGGCCTTTACGCTGTTTCTATCAACGTGACGAACACATCTTCCAGCGAGGGCACGATCTTCTCGATCCTTGTTACCCGTATACCCGCCGCCCCGAGGAGCCGCCCGATCTCGGGGATCGCCGGCCCGGCGTCCTCGACCGTGACATGGAGGATGCTGCCGAACAGGGCCGTTTCAAAGCCCTTCTGATCGAGCAGCTCCATGGCGTCGACGAAGCGGTCTGCGTCGACCTCCAGGATATCGCGTCGCATATATTCCTGCTTGAGCTCATCCGGCGTGCCCTTGGCGATGATCTTCCCCCGGTAGAGGAGCGCAAGCCGGTCGCAGTACTCGGCCTCGTCCATGTAGTGCGTCGTCACGAAGACCGTCGTTCCTCCCTGGGACATCTCATAGATGAGGTTCCAGAAATTCCGGCGCGACAGGGGATCGACCCCCGAGGTCGGCTCGTCGAGGAAGAGGATCGGCGGCTCGTGGAGCACGGCGCACCCGAGGGCGAGGCGCTGCTTGAACCCGCCCGGAAGCGTCCTCGTCAGCGCACCCTTCCTGTCCTCGAGCCCTGCCATGGCGAGGCTCCATGCCTTGCGCTCGCCCGCCTTCTCCCTCGGCACGTTGTAGACGCCGCTGAAAAAGTTTATGTTCTCCTCGACCGTCAGGTCGTCGTAGAGGGAGAACTTCTGCGACATGTAGCCTATGGTCTCCTTTATCTTCTCGGTCTCCGTCATGATATCGTATCCGCCCACAGTGCCCCTGCCGCTGCTCGGGACGAGCAGGCCGTTGAGCAGCTTTATGGTCGTCGACTTCCCTGCGCCGTTCGGGCCGAGAAAGCCGAAGATCTCCCCCTTCCTGACGGTAAAGCTCACGTGGTCTACCGCGACAAAGTCGCCGAAGACGCGCGTCAGACCTTCGACCTCTACCGCATTACCTTCCCCGTTCATCGTTCCTTCACCATCGCGATGAATACATCCTCGAGCGACGGCACGATCTCCCTCCGGCTCTTCACGGTCACCCCTTTATCACGGAGCGCCCCGGCGAGGCCGTCCGCTGTCGTCTCCGGCTCGAGAGTAATGTGGAGCTTATCGCCGTATATGCTCACCTCCCTGATGCCTCGCGCCTCCCTGGCCACGGCGGCGGCGGAGCGCGCGTCATCGACCCAGACTTCGGCCATGCGCAGGCCGAGCGACGTCTTGACCTTTGCCGGCTCATCGACCATGAGGAGCTTCCCCCGGTGCATAAGCCCTACCCGCGTGCACCGCTCCGCCTCGTCGAGGTAGGCGGTCGAGACGACAATCGTCATCCCGTCCTTGAGGAGATCGTAAAGTATCTTCCAGAAATCCCGCCGCGACACAGGATCGACGCCGTTCGTCGGCTCGTCGAGGAAGAGCACGTCGGGAGTATGGATCAGGGCGCAGGCGAGCCCGAGCTTCTGCTTCATGCCGCCGGAGAGCTTTCCCGCGAGCCTTCCCTTGAAAGGGGTGAGATTGCTGAAGCCGAGAAGCCGCTCGATCCGCGCGGGCCGCTCCCTCCGGGGCACCTCGTAGAGGTCGGCGTAAAAGATGATATTCTCGTACACCGTAAGGTCCTCGTAGAGGCCGAACCGCTGCGCCATGTACCCGATCTTCTCCTTGAGCCGCTCCCCCTCTTTGACAATGGAGTGTCCCGCAACCCGCGCCTCGCCCGAGGTCGGCTCCATGATGGCAGTGAGGAGCCGCAGGGTCGTCGTCTTCCCTGCGCCGTCAGGGCCGACAAGACCGAAGAGCTCTCCCTTCCTGATCTCGAGCGTGAGATCGTCGACGGCAGCGATATCGCCGAATCGTTTGGTGAGGCCTAATAGTGTAACTGCCCCGGGCGTATCCATATTTACGTTCTGTGTCCAACAGGAATCGGGATGGTATGGTACGTGAGCGGCTTTTTTTGCCGGCAGTTCATGCCGGATGCATGAGTTGCCGGCAAAAACCTCGGAGGCAAACAGGGATGTTTGCCGAGAATGAGCGAATGTACCATACTATTCCTATTTTGGTCCGATTCCGGCTCACTGGAGCATTATCCTCACATCCGCCGGCATGCCCGGCTTCAGCTCGTTCTTCTCGTTCTTCACCCGCACCTTCACCCCGAAGACGAGCTTCACCCGTTCCTCCTGCGTCTGCACGTTCTTCGGGGTGAACTCCGCCTCGGAAGCTATGTATGACACGACGCCCTCGTACACCTTTCCCGGATAGGAGTCGGTGGTGATCTCCGCCCGCTGCCCGAGCTTCACGAGGCCGAGGTCCGGCTCCCTGATGTAGACCTTTACCCACGGGTTCGCGAGATCGCCGATCGTATAGACCGGCGTGCCCGGGGCGACCGTCTCGCCGAGCTCGACATTCTTGTTCAGCACCACGCCGGCGATCGGCGCGTAGAGTACGGTGTCCTTCAACCGCTCCTGCGCTGCGCTCAATGATGCTTCCGCCTGCTGGACGCGGTCCTGCGCGGCCCTGATCTCCTCCCTTCTCGGTCCCTCCTTGGCGAGGCTCAACGACTCGAGCGCCTTTCTGTAGCCGGCAACGGCAGTGTCGTAAGCCTTCTGCGCTCTATCCATCTGCTGGGCCGAGATCGCGCCGTTCTTGTAGAGGAGATCGGCCCTCCCGAGCTCTCTCTTGGCGTTGACCATTTCCGCCTCGGCTGCTCTCACCGCTGCCCGCGCCTGCTCGATCTCCTGGGGTCGCGAGCCGGCCCGCAGCTCCTGGAGCTTGGTCCTCGTCTCCTGCAGGGAGGCCCTCTGCTGCGCTGCCTGGCTCTCGAGCTCGGCGCTGTCGAGCACCGCGAGTCTGTCGCCCTCTTTGACGCTGTCGCCCTCTTCAACCGGGAGCGCGACGATCCTTCCGGAGGACTTGAACCCGATATTGCCCTCCGTAACTTCGACGTTGCCCGAGACCGGGATAAAGCTCCTCTCCTGCCTGCCGCCGAAACGGTACACCAGGAAGACCGCGAGCGCGACCACGACAGCAAGGATTCCGGCTGCAACCACCTTTTTTCTCATTGCTCGACTCTCCTTTACCGATTACTCTCCTGCCGCGAAGACCTCAGCTCTCTTCAGACGGCCTGCGGTCCTTATCCGCAGGCTTTGCGAAGCGTTCTTCTCCCATTGCCCTCATCAGGGCGGCCGCGGCCAGCCGCTTATCGAACAGCGCCTGGTAGTAGTCCGTTTCAGCGCGCAGGAGGGTAGTCCGGGCGTCGATGACATCCGTGCTGGTGCCTCCTCCCGCCTCGAACTTCAGCCGTTCTATACGCAGGTTTTCCTGCGCGCTCTCGAGCGCCTTTTCGGTGACGCCTATCCTCTTCCGGGCATTCTCTATCGCCAGGTACGCATCCTTGACCTCGCGGATGATAGCGAGCCTCAGCGACTGCTGCTCCTCCCTGGTCCTCTCGAGCTCCTTCTGCCGCCTGCCTACATCGGCCTTTATGGCTCCCCCGTCGAAGAGAGGCATGGTGAGCCGCAGCGCGAGGTTCCAGTTCTCCTTGAACGAGAGCTCGTCTCCCGACCGTCCCGCATACTCGCTGCTCACAGAGACGAAGGGGAGCCGTCTTCCCCGGGCGAGCGCTATCTGCTCTTCCGCCACCCGCAGCCGCTTCAGCATCGCCCGGTAATCGGGCCTCTGGGAAAAGGCCCTTTCCACGCCCTTTTCGAGGGGAGGATACGCCTCGTCCACCGCCGTCTCCCGGACAACGGAGATAGTCCTCGTCATCTCCTCGATGCCCATGAGCGCCTTCAAGAGCGTAAAAGCGCTCTCGAGGCTGTTCTCGATGGCGAGCACATTCTGCCGCGCGTGCGCAAGCTCGGTCTCGGTCTTCAGGAGCTCGATCCGCGGTACGGTCCCCGCCTCGAAAAAGAGCGCTACGTCCCGCTGATGCGCTTCGAGCTGCCGCACCGATGCCCTGTTCGCCTCGAGGAGCTCTTCGAGCTGATAGATCTTGTAAAAGACGCTGGTCACGTTGTAGACAAGGTCCTGGCGGCTCATGCGGAACATGTCCTGCGCAATGGCTCTGTCTATTTCGGCGATGGTCACCGCCCTGTCGAGCCTGCCGCCCCGGTAGAGCGGGAGCGTAAGATAAGCGCCGAGATCGTATATCGTCGTATCGAACTCCGGAAAGCCGGCGCCCTCGAGGGGAGACCCCGATATCGGCGTTACCGGAGCGGGATAGCGGTACCGCACCGCATTGCTGAAGAAATCGATCTTCGGCATCTTTTCCGCCCTCGCTGCATCAATCCCGTAATCCGCGATCGCCACGTCGGCTCCGGACGCCCGTATCCCCGGGTTATCCCTGAGCGCGATCTCGAGCGCCTCGGAAAGGGTATAGGTATCAGTGCTGCCGGGCGCACCGGCGCCCCTCTCCGCATGAACAGCGGCCGGAAGAAACAAGAGACAGACGACGGCCAGCACTCTCATCATTGCCGATCCTCCCTGTGAGTGCTCACGTGCAGTTTTAAAAAGGAGACTAGGCTTTGATGCATCTTTCATAATTGTCCCACATTTTCATCCCCTCTGCCATAAGCGGGAAGGAGAAGCCGCTCAGGGACCATAAGAAGATCGTCACCTGTATCATCCCGATAACCATCAGGGCGGAAGCGTGCGGTTCGATATCCTTCTTTATGAGCCCCGCCTTTTTCCCCTCTTTGATGAGCGCCTCGAGCCGCTCCCGATAGGCCGTGATCGTACCCAGGAGCTTCTCCCCGAGCTCTTTGCTGCCGATGTGCATCTCTTCCGAAAAGCCGAGCCGGGGGATCCCCTCGTTCTTCTCTATGTACTCGAGATGGAGCTGGAAGACCTTTTTGAGGCGCGCGAGGGGAGAGGCGCTGCTCCTGAACGCCGATTCGAGGTTCTCCCTGAGGCCGGCGCCGATCCGTTCTACTGTTTCGGCGAGGATCTCTTCCTTGTTCTTGAAGTGGCGGTAGAGGTTCGCCTCCGAGATACCCACCTCCTCCGCGAGCGCGGCGGTCGTGAGCGCCCTGACGCCCCGCTGGGCGATGATCCTGAGGGCAGCCTCGGCGATCTGCGCACGCCGCACCCCCCTCGCCATTCTCCCTCCTGTTTTTACCGCCTTTTTCACCCGCGCTCCTTGTAAGTGAATAATCACTTACATAATAGCCGAAAAAAAATCGCCTGTCAAGAGGTTTGTCAAAAATATTTCAGGAGTTACCCGCTCGGAAATCGCTTTAAAGTCTATAACGGGATCAGGAAGCTCATCTCGACGGTTCGCTCGCCCACCATGCCTCTTTCTCCGGACGCTCTTTCCAGTACGGGCTCGAGAGGTCTTCGAACGCGGTAAGGGCGGCTATGGAACCCTGTCCGACAGCGGTAGCGATCTGCTTGATGCCGCCGGTCACATCGCCGGCAGCGTAGACCATGCGCATCGATGTCCGCTGCCTGCCGTCGACCTTGACGTATCCCTCGTCATCGAGGGCGAGCCCGAGCATCTTCGCCAGCTCGTTGTTCGGCTCGTACCCGATCGCGATGAATACTCCCTCGACCGGCAGCTCCTTGATCGAGTTATCTTTCACATTGCGGAGCCTCACCCGCTCGACCTGCTCCTTGCCGGCGATCTCTTCCACGACCGTGTTCCAGAGGATCGGGATCTTCCGGTCTTCGAGGCTCTTCCGGAGAAACTGCTCAGCCCGCAGCGACTCTCTCCGGTGCACCATGATGACCTGCGCCCCGATGCTGTTGAGATAGAGGGCGTCCGTTGCCGCGGAATTGCCGCCGCCGACGACTATCACCCGCCTGCCGTCCTTGAAGAAGTAGCCGTCGCAGGTAGCGCAATAGCTTACGCCCCTGCCGTAAAGCGTCCGCTCGCCGGGAACGTCGAGCTTCTTATGCTCCGCCCCGGTGACGAGGATGATCGCCTTCGCGCGGTAGGTCTTCCGGTTCGTCTTCAACTCGAACACTTCGTCTGTCTTTTTCGCCTCGAGCACCGGCTCTCCCTCGAAAACATAGGTGTACTGGAGCGCCTGCTGGTACATGATATCGACGAGCGTCTTCCCGGCGATCTGGCTGAAGCCGGGATAATTCTCGACCACCGGGGTTATCAGCACCTGTCCGCCGACGGTCGCCTTCTCGAGCACGGCGGTCTTGAGCCCGCTCCGGCCTGCGTAGATGCCTGCGGAGAGGCCTCCCGGGCCGCCGCCCACGATGACGAGGTCGAGCTCGACCGTCTCGCCCGCAAAAGCCGCCGACATGATCTCGGCCGACGCGAGGCCGATCACCTCCTCTATGAAGACCTCGGGGGTCCTGACGCCGGTCCCTATGGGGACATCATTTATCACGGTGAAAGGGACGGTGACGATATGGTACTTTTCCATATAATCCCTGTTCTCGTACATTTCGATGATCTCCGCGGTGATGAGCCCGGGCAGCGCAATGGCAGCGGATACGGCGTTGAGCGCCTGCTGCGGGCAGTAGGGGCAGGTGGGAGAGACGAAGATCTGGATATGGCGCGGCTCCTTCAGCTCGAAAAGCCGTTTCAGGGCCTCATCGGAGAGGAGCGTCCCCCTGGTCGAGGCGAGCAGGAGCATCATGATGAGGGTGCGCCCCTCCTCGCCGACCGGTGCGCCGATATAGCGTATTTTGAATCTGTCCGGGGCGATCACGAGAGCAGGGGACCGCGTGATACCCCGCTGCTTCGCCTGCTCGCTGTTCACCGTGTAAAACTTCGCCTCGACCTTGTCGGTGAGCTCGGCGATCGCTTTGACGAGCTCCACGGTCGCTTCGGTGAACTGCGTCTTCTGCTCGCCGGTATACACTTCGACGAGGACCTTGTCATGCATATGCTTGAAGGTGTCCCGCAGCACACTGCGGGTCTCTTCGGGTATCAGCGACGGCTGCTTCTTCACGGACTCTCCTTTCTCGGGCCCACCAGGACGTGTAACCAAATTATATCAAATTATATCAGCATCTTTTCACCTGCGGAAGAATACCGTATAATTAGGATGTGCACGCGACAGGGTTTGTGTACGATCCCATCTTTCTCAGGCACGAGACGCCGCCGGGCCATCCCGAGCGGAAGGACCGGCTGATCGCCATCGTCGATGCGCTCCGTGCCGCCCCCTTCTGGAATGACCTGGTGCAGCTCTCTCCCCGCAAGGCGTCGTACGATGATATCGCTCTCGTCCACACGCCGAAGTATATAGAGTCGATCCGGAGCTCCGGAAGCGGGTATCTCGATCCCGATACCTACCTGTCCGAAGAGAGCCTCGATTCTGCGCTCTATGCAGCGGGTGCGGTCATCGAAGCAGTCGAGCGCTGCAAGACGGGCGAGATCTCCCGCGCCTTCTGTGCAGTGCGGCCGCCCGGCCACCATGCCGAAGCGAACAGGGCGATGGGATTCTGCATCTTCAACAACGTCGCCGTCGGCGCGCGGTATGCGCAGAGGCGAGGGTACCGGAAGGTCTTCATCATCGACTTCGATGTCCACCACGGCAACGGGACCCAGCATATGTTCGAAGAGGACGACACGGTGTTCTACTTCAGCACCCACCAGTTCCCGCATTACCCCGGCACCGGACGCGCCGCTGACCGCGGAAGGGGCAGAGGAGAAGGGTTCACCTACAATATCCCCATGGAATACGGGGCGGGCGACAAAGAGTATTTCAGCGCCTACAGCGAAGTCCTCCCCGACCTCATGAGGAATTTCGGTCCCGACCTGGTGCTCGTATCCGCCGGATACGATATCCACGCGAGCGACCCGCTCTCCGGCATACAGGTCACCACCGAGGGCATCCGCAACATCGTCTACAGCATCCTCTGCTGTCCCATCGGCCTCCCGGTGCCGCACCTTTTCGCTCTCGAAGGAGGCTACAACCTGAGGGCGCTCGCCGAGGGGGTCACCGTTACCATCGAAGAAATGATGAAGTAGAACAAATCCAGAATTCAGGAGTCAGAATCCAGAACAAAGGACCTCTCTTAGGGCTCTCCTCACTTCTGCATTCTGCCTCTTTTATCGCGACAGCACAATTAATGCAAAGCCCGCCAGCATCATCACCGCTCCCGCCAACCGCTCCCGCACGTTCGGCTCTCCGAAGAACAGCGAGCCGTAGAGCACGCCGATGAGCAGGCTCAGCCGCTTCACCGAGATCATGTAGGCGACCTTGGTGAGGCTGATCGCGATCATGTGCGCGATGATCATGGAGAGGTGAAAGAGTCCGGGCAGCAGGGCGGCCTTGAGCGTGCCGTTGCGGAGCAGCCCCCTCGCCTCCTCTCTTCCTTTATAGAGCGCTATGGGCGTAAAGAGCATGACCAGCGCCGTGTAGTAGGCTGCGGCAAAAAAGAGCGGCGACGAATGCTCGATGGCGCTCTTGCCGAGGGTCGAGGTGATGCTGAAGAGGAGCGCCACGAGGATCATGTACAGCGACCCGCGCTCCCGCTTTATGGCACGGAAGGGCTCCAGGACCCCTTTCCTGAACTCCTTCAGGTTGAGCACATAGCCGCCAGCCGCAATGAGCAGCACGCCGAGCGCCCCCTGTACGGAAATCTCCTCCCCCAGCAGGAGATAGGGTACTGCGATGAGGAAGACCGGCGTGAGCGAGAGGAAAGGGAGCGTAAGGCTGAGCGGCGACACCTTCAACGCCTTGATGTAGAGCACCATGGCGGCGATCTCGAAGGGCAGCGCAATCAGCGACGCGGCAAAGAACTCTTTGTCGAGCGGGGGGATGGGGATGAACAAGAGGATCGCAAAGAGGCCGGGGAGCGCCACTACCAGCCGGAGCCAGGCGATGAGGTACTCATTATGCGCGGCGAGCGCCTTTTTGGCAAAAGCGTCGCTCGTGGCGAGAGAGAAGGCTGCCAGGAGGGAGAGCCCTACCCATGCGTTTTCCATCCCTCCATTCTATCGCAAATGAAGCAGATACGTTGAGCTCAGATCCGTTTATTTTTCATGCCCCGATGGCGCGTCCCGATTCTCTTTTCGCTGGGAGTGCCTGAAATTATTTTGTAAAATATGTAATATATATGCTTCACCCTTTGGGCCGGAGTTGAAGGTTTAATACCGCAGGAGGTAGGACTGACGTGATCACGATTTATTACGACAAGGACACCAGGCCGGAAGTTCTGAAAGGCAAGAAGATCGTCATAATGGGATACGGGAGCCAGGGCCACGCCCATGCGAATAACCTCAAGGACAGCGGCATGGATGTCACTATCGGTGTAAGGAAAGGCTCGAGCTGGGACAAGGCGGCGGCGGCGGGCTTCAAGGTCATGGAGCCTGCCGAGGCGGCGAAGATCGCGGACATTATCATGATCCTGCTCCCCGATGAGTTCCAGGCCGATGTCTATAAGGCGGAGATCGCGCCGAATATGAAGAAGGGCGTCTCTCTCGCCTTTGCCCACGGCTTCAACATCCACTTCGGCCAGATCGTGCCCCCGGCTGACGCCAATGTCTTCATGGCAGCGCCCAAGGGCCCGGGCCACCTCGTGAGGTCGGAATACACGAAGGGCAGCGGCGTTCCCTGCCTTATCGCCGTCCATCAGGACCCGTCGGGCACTACGAAGGACGTTGCGCTCGCCTATGCCTCTGGCGTCGGCGGCGGCAGGGCCGGCATCATCGAGACGAATTTCAGAGAAGAGACCGAGACCGACCTCTTCGGCGAGCAGGCGGTCCTCTGCGGCGGCGTCTCGGCGCTCATTCAGGCGGGGTTCGAGACCCTCGTCGAAGCGGGCTACGCCCCGGAGATGGCCTATTTCGAGTGCCTCCACGAAGTGAAGCTCATCGTCGATCTCATCTATGAGGGCGGCATTACCAACATGCGTTATTCCATCAGCAATACCGCGCAGTACGGCGACCTGACGAGGGGGCCGCGGATCATCACCGACGAGACCAAGAAGGAGATGAAGAAGATCCTTTCCGAGATACAGGACGGCAAGTTCGCCCGCGAATGGCTGCTCGAGTGCAGGGTGAACAAGCCGGTCTTCAATGCGCTCACCAGGAAGGGAGAAGAGCACCCGGTCGAAGAGGTCGGCGCCCGGCTCAGGGCGATGATGCCCTGGCTCAAGAAAGGCAAGCTCGTCGATAAGTCGAAAGCGTAAGTTTCGTTTGTGGCGTTCATAGCGTTGTGGCGTTTATTGCACAGAGAAGTGTTCATTAAAACGTTATGGCGCCATAAACGCTATAACGCTATAACGCTATAAACGCTATGAACGCACCGATCAAATTCGCCCCAGAAGGGTATCCGTTCATCGCCGGGTTCGGCATTCTTACGTTACTTCTCTATCTCGTTGGAGGGGTCTGGGCTGCGCTCCTGCCGCTTCTCCTCACCCTTTTCATGCTCTACTTTTTCAGGGATCCCGAGAGGAACATCCCCGGGGGAGAAGACCTCTTCCTCTCTCCTGCGGACGGGAGGGTCATTCTCATACAGAATGTCAGCGGCGATGCCTGCTTTGCCGATCGCTCCACCGAGATCAGCATCTTCATGTCTCCCCTCAATGTCCATGTGAACAGGGCTCCCTGCGACGGCGTCGTGGAATCGGTGGTGCATACACCGGGGAAATTCATCTCGGCATTCAAGCCCGAGGCGTCCCTCCAGAACGAAAACATAACCATGATCCTGAAGGGGACCGGGAGCAGGGTCCTGGTGCGCCAGGTGGCGGGCGCCATAGCGCGCCGGGCGGTCTGCAGGGTGAAGCCGGGCGACCGGCTCAAAAAAGGAGAGCGGTACGGCATCATAAAGTTCAGCTCCCGCCTCGATATTTATCTTCCTGAAAACACGGAAATTAAAGTAAAATTAGGGGATAGGGTAACAGCGGGGGAGACGATCCTCGGCGCTATGGGGAACGACAGGGGGTAATGCCACATGACCTTTGAACAGCGGCACGAGGGAGAGAGAAAGCCGAAGAAGGGCGTCTACCTGCTGCCGAATACCTTGACGCTCTGCGGCATGTTCGCAGGCTTTTTCGGGATCATGGCGGCGATCAACGGCAATTTCCTTCACGCGGCGTGGGCGATCATCATCGCCAATATCTTCGACGGTCTCGACGGCTGGATCGCCCGGCTCACCAATACCGGCACCCGCTTCGGCATCGAGCTCGACTCTCTTTCGGATGTCATCGCCTTCGGTGTCGCGCCTTCGATCATGATGTATAAATGGGCGCTCTTCCCCTTCGGGAGGCTCGGGTGGGCTGCGGCGTTCCTCTTTGTCGCCTGCGGCGCGCTCCGGCTCGCGCGCTTCAATGTCCAGACCGGGACCTCGGGCTCGAAGGCCTTCAAGGGCATCCCCATTCCCGGCGCCGCAACGGTCCTGGCGTCGATCGTTATCTTTTACTATGAGTTCTGGGAGGGAATTCCCGAGAAGCATGTCTTCTTCCCGGTGATCGTCATCCTCCTGTCGCTGCTCATGGTCAGCACGCTCAAGTTCCACGGCCTCAAGGAGGTCGATTTCAGGGAGAAGAAGCCCTTCTGGGCCCTCATCATCTTTGTGCTCATCCTCTTCGTGCTCCTCATTCACCCGTCGACGGCGATCTTCATCTTTGCAATGATCTACCTTGCTTGGGGTATAATTGAGAACATTTATCTTCTCATCAAGAAGAGGAAAATGAAGCTGGCGGAACAGCAGGGCGCGCCTCCCCACCCCATGAGGAGAGCAGAAGACAAGGAGAAGAAGGAATGAGGACCATCAGGATATTCGACACCACGCTCCGCGACGGCGAGCAGTCTCCCGGCGCGTCAATGAATGTTGATGAGAAACTGCAGGTCGCGAAGCAGCTCGTCAAACTGGGGGTCGATTGCATCGAAGCGGGATTCCCGATCGCGTCGCCCGGAGACTTCGAGGCGGTAAGGCGCATTGCGAACGAAGTGCCCGGCGCCACCATCGTCGGCCTCGCCCGGGCCAAGGAGGCGGATATCAAGAGCGCCTACGAGGCGATCAAGGATGCGCCGCAGCGGCGGATACACACCTTCCATTCCACCTCCGACATCCACCTGAAGTACCAGTTCAGGGTGAGCCGCGAGGAGGCGCTCAAGCGGTCCGTAGAGATGGTCACGCTCGCGCGGAGCCTTGCGGAGGATGTAGAGTTCTCGCCCATGGACGCGACGAGGACCGAAATCCCCTACCTCATCGAGGTTGTCCAGGCGGTCATAGAAGCCGGGGCTTCGACCGTCAATATCCCGGACACCGTCGGGTATACGACGCCTGGCGAGTTCGGCGCGCTCATCAGGGCGATCAAGGACAAGATCGGCGACAGCGCCGTGATCTCGGTGCATTGCCATAACGACCTCGGCCTGGCGGTCGCCAACTCCCTCGCCGCGATCCTCAACGGCGCGGGACAGGTGGAGTGCACGGTCAACGGCATCGGCGAGCGGGCAGGCAACTGCTCCATGGAAGAGGTCGTCATGAACCTCAGGACGCGGCGGGACTTCTACGATGCGGAGACCGCCATCAACACGAAAGAGATCATCCGCACCAGCAGGCTCATCACGAGGATCACCGGCATCCCTGTCCAGCCCAACAAGGCAATCGTCGGCGCCAACGCCTTCGCCCACGAGTCGGGCATTCACCAGGACGGCCTGCTGAAAGAAAAGATGACCTACGAGATCATCCGGCCCGAGGATATCGGGCTGCACCGCACCGAGCTGGTCCTCGGAAAGCATTCGGGCCGCCACGCCTTCAAGACACGGCTCCAGGAGCTGGGGTACGAGCTGAGCAGCGACGAGATCGAGACGGCCTTCCAGAAGTTCAAGCACCTCGCCGACCAGAAGAAAGATATCTTCGACGAGGACCTCGAGGCGATCATCTCCGAAGAGGTCTCGAAGATCCCCGAGACCTACAGTCTCGTCGACCTCTCGGTCTCGAGCGGAACGAACGTGAAGCCTACGGCAGCCCTCCGCCTGAAGATGAACGGCACGGTCGTCGACAGGATGGAGCACGGCGACGGCCCGGTGGATGCGGTCTACAAGGCCATCTCGGCCATTACGCAGACAAAGAGCAATCTCCTCAAGTTCGAGATAAAGAGCATCACCGGCGGTACGGACGCCCTCGGCGAGGTCTTTGCAACACTCGAGGAAGACGGCAGGACCGTCCGCGGCCACGGCGCGGACACGGACATCATCGTCGCCGCTGCAAAGGCGTACATCAACGCCCTCAACAAGCTGGCAGCACGGAAGCAGCAGTAGAGGCTTGCGCGAAAACAGCTCAGAGGAAGAGGCGAAGCCGTATCCCCCGCCTCTTCGCTGGTCAGTATGTCCCTACCTATCCGGCTTATTTTGCTCCCGGCTCATTGACAGTCTATTTGATTATGCGGTATGCCAGGAATGCCGGTCGTTTTTGACCTTCGACCGCAAGCTCGTCCGAAAAGCCGAAGGGATGGGTGCGTGCAAGGTAACGGAACCGTAATAAGTGAAAAGTACTATATCGCCGAATGCATCGGCCTGCCGGCCGTTACATGAAAGCCGGAACTCGTCCTGGCAGTCAATGTCAGATTAAGTCTAACCTTTTACATCAAGCTTTTTTCTTGAACTTGCACAGGCAGTCTGGTAGTATCGAGAAACTATCTGATAGCTGGTTAGGCCGTGACCGAATCTATTCACACCCATAAGGAGATTTCCCGAAATGGACATTCCACGGATCTTCAACATCACCGAAAGTGCTCACCGCATCCATAACCCACTCACACCCGAAAAGCTCGCCACTCTCGGCGCAGCGCTGCGTCTGGAAACGGGGACCCGAGTGCTCGACCTCGGCAGCGGTTCGGGTGAGATGCTGTGCACCTGGGCACGCGATTACGGAGTCATCGGAACCGGCATTGACATGAGCCAGTTGTTCACCGAGCAAGCGAAACTCCGCGCTGAAGAACTCGGCGTTGCCCATCACGTCAAGTTCATCCATGGCGATGCTGCCGGCTACGTCTCTGACGAGAAGGTCGGTGTGGCAGCCTGTGTCGGCGCCACTTGGATTGCCGGGGGAGTCATCGGCACTATCGAGCTTCTGTCGCAGAGCCTCCGCATCGGAGGGATCATCCTCATCGGCGAACCCTACTGGCGGCAGTTACCGCCGACGGAAGATGTTGCCAAGGGGTGTCTTGCCAACTCAATCTCCGACTTTCTCATGCTTCCAGAACTTCTCGCGTCTTTCGGCCACCTCGGCTACGACGTAGTTGAGATGGTTCTGGCAGACCAAGACGGCTGGGACAGATACGAGGCGGCCAAATGGCTCACCATGCGCCGATGGCTAGAAGCCAATCCCGACGACGAGTTAGCCAAAGATGTCCGAGCCAAACTGACCTCGGAACCCGAGCGCTACGCCGCTTACACTCGTGAATACCTGGGCTGGGGTGTGTTCGCGCTGATGCCGAGGTACAAAATCGATTGAGAGATGGAAAAGGTGAATAATGCGCAGGAGGAGATGAACATGATTCCCGAGCCGGCGGTATTTGCACAAGAATGGATCAACGCATGGAACTCGCACGATCTTGACAGGATTCTCAACCACTACAGTTGAAGACGTCGAGGTGACAAGCCCGATGATTAAAGTGGCCCTTGGCCTCGACTCTGGGACGATAAAAGGGAAGGACCATGTCCGGACGTACTGGCAGGCCGCCCTCCGGAAGGTGCCGGACCTCACGTTCACCCTGGTCGATGTGACCCGCAGTGTAGAATCTCTTGCGCTCTACTATAAATCCGTCATGGGGAAGATGGCGATCGAGACGATGTTCTTCGATCCGCAGGGTAAAGTATGCAGGGTGATTGCCCACTACAGCTGATAGATGAGGGGTTGAATATGGACTATACTATTTCTCCGATTACCAGCGAAGACCGGACAGCAATTATCGATATTTTCAATTACTACGTTGAGCACTCCTTTGCGGCATATCCGCAGAACAAGCTGCCCTATGAGGCATTCGACCACTTCATGAAGATGTGCGAGGGATATCCTGCTGCAGCGGTAAGAGACCCTCAGCAGAAGGTAGTCGGCTTCGGCCTGCTCCGCGCGCATAATCCCATAGATACCTTTTCAGAAACAGCGGAGATTACGTATTTTATGGACCCAGCGCATACGGGAAAAGGCATCGGAGGCTCCCTGCTCAGCTACCTCGAAGCCGAGGGAAGGAAAAAGGGCATACGTATTATCCTGGCCCACATATCCTCCCTGAACCCCGGGAGCATCCTGTTCCATAGGAAGAACGGCTTTGTCGAATGCGGCCGGTTCAAGGGCGTGGGCAGGAAGAACGGGCAGGCATTCGATACCATATGGATGCAGAAGATGCTGTAGGAGCCCGCTTCCCTTTAGAAATGCGGGGCACATCCCCGATTTCCTGACGAACTCTCGGTAGAAATGCGGGACACATCCCCGATTTCCACAAGATTTTACCCTAACCGACTTTCTTGCACATCACGAAAAAAGGAAAGCAGGGGGAACTTCCCCCTGCCCTCCAAAGACCAGATTACTCACATCATCAAATTACCCGCGTCGCCGCTTTGACATCATTGTCCTCGCTGCCAACCCCACCAGCCCTAAGCCAAACAGAAGCACTGTGCCCGGCTCAGGCACCGCCGCAACATCTCCGGGACGCACGGCAAGCGCGGAGAAGTTGTAGAACTTACCGCCCACTCCATGAGCGCCCACGGGGGTATCGAAACCCCACGCGTCATACGTACCGGCTGAATACGTCGTACCAGACCAGTAGAAGGAAGAGGTCAAGTGCACAAAGTCTCCGGTATTGAGTAAGCCCATGCTATTTTGAATTTTGCCTGAAGTGTCTAACCACCCATTATTCCCTAGCTCAGTATAAAACAGATGCCCCATCTCGCTGCTGGTGATGTTGTAGCCCACCGTAGTTGTGCCGTCATAACCGTAAACAGCCAGGCCATCCACTGTCGACGGCAGACGCCAGTCATCATAAATGGTGCCGTTGAAGGTAACTGTCAGGCCGGACGCCCAGGCCATCTGATTCTGCCATGAGGCAGGAGCATTCGTATAGTCATACCAGGTGATGTTCAGATCGGTGTCGTAGATCAGCTTATTACCGAGAGTATCCGTTCCACGGGTAATCAAGGTAGCCTGCGCCTGCGCCGAAAGTGCGGCAATGATCACTGCTGCAATAAGTAAAACAATTGTCCGTCTCATTACTTACCCCTGTTCTAGTATTTAAGATGGTCTATTGCAAGCAATTTCCAAGCCACTCCATAAGTTATTGATTATGTGACATTAGTCTTTAGGAAACTGTACAGTTTTCCGACACGGTGTCGGAAAACTGTACGATTTAATAGGAATAGAGCAGGATAGTCCGGTACTGCCAATGCGTTTCACAGGGGAGAATATGCGAGAACTGATGAATGGGGCGTTATCGTACACTGCCTGGGAGACCAACCAAGTACAGACTTTTACCTTCTGTTCAGGGTTTGTTCAAAACAACCGGAAGCTGCCTGGTCGCCCTTCTGATCTCGCCCCGTAATTACAGCAATGAAAAAAGAGAACTGCCTTTTAAAGCGCGGTCGAACGTATAGGTAGTGTCACACCCCTCGCTATGATTATTCCGGCCAATGAGGTAATCGGCTAGATCCCCAGCGCCGGTCGTGTAATCATGAACCGCCTGATGAACGAGATCTTTCATTTCGATTTCGAACTGTTTTGTGGCGAGTATTTTTTCGAGTACGCCGGCTATTTCCTTCTTGTCGTACCCATACGCAGATTCCAACACCCATACCAGCTCGCAAAGGACTATATGGCTCAGAAAGCAGCTCTTGCCTGCTGAAATGATTTTCGCGATGCAGGCAGACGCTTTTTGTGCCTGCTTTTCATCATCCCTGACAAGATAGCGAACCAGTACATTTGTATCAAGACCGCTCATCGCGTGCCGGCGCCTTTAAAACGTTTTTTGATTGCTGCCTGCATCTGCTCGGTAGAGACGGGCTTCATTCCAGGCCGGTGCAGGATTCCTTCGAGCTCTTTGATATCAACGGTAGCCGGCTGCAGCACGACCTTGCCGTCGTTTTGTATAACAAAATTGATCTTATCGCCGGGATTGAGATGCAGGTGTTCCCTTATCCTTTTGGGGATAGTGGTTTGCCCTTTCGAGGTAATCAGGGAGACAGGCATAGGTGCATACCTCCTTACAAATAATATCTATCCTTACTTTATAGTAAGAATATAACTCCCGTCAAGCGGCAGCTCCAAAGTTTCAGCCCGATTCACCGATAACTGAACCAAAGAGCAGGACATTCGACGGGTGCGACGCCCGTTCCAGCCGTTCATCTTGTACGGAGGAGAGTACCGCACCATGAAAATAGGCAGCTCGGACATCGTCATGCACAGCAGCAGCTCTTCGGGGAAAGCATACTCCCGCAAAGAGACGCTGAATGTTTGGATCGGTAACGAGAGGCCCGGCTCCGGCACTACTCCCCCCAACCGGTCTCTCCCGGTCTCCGTTACTGTGAGCACAACCGCCGTAGAAGTGTCTGCCTCGCAAGGGGGTACTACCGAAGACGGCCATATCCGCCTCGGCCCCAAAGAGAGGATGAATATGCTGCTTATCAAGGCGTTGATAAAAGCGCTGACCGGCAAGGATATCGATATCTCCCTCCCCGAGCTGCACGACCCTAAATCAGCTGTCATAGACGTGCAGGTCGCTGCGCCGGACCAAGCGGTTCCGGCGCAGCAGGGTGCGGGATGGGGCGTCGAGTACGACCGCCGCGAATCGCTTCGTGAAGATGAGACCCTGGTCTTCCGTGCGCAGGGAACAGTAAAGACTGCCGACGGCGCCGAGCTGCGCTTCAGCACGGCGCTTGCCATGAGCAGATCGTTCGTAGTCGAGAACAGCCTGAGCATACGGGAGGGAGACGCCAGGAAGATCGACCCGCTCGTTATCAATCTCGATGGGAAAGCAGTCGAGCTGGCTGAAACCTCTTTTGAGTTCGACCTGAACAGTGACGGTAAAAAAGAGCATATCGCGCTCCTCAAGCCGGGAAGCGGATTTCTCGCACTCGACAGCAATGGCGACGGCGTCATCAGCAGCGGCAGCGAGCTCTTCGGTCCGGCAAGCGGCAACGGATTCACCGAGCTGGCGGCATTCGATCAGGACGGTAATAACTGGATCGACGAGGCCGACGCAGTCTATTCACAGCTCCGCATCTGGATGAAAAACGCGGGAGGGGAAGATACGCTCTCCACGCTCGATGAAAAGAACATCGGCGCGCTCTTCCTGGGCAGCATCACAACGAAATTCGATATGAAAGATGCCTCGAATACATCCAGGGGAGAAGCAAAGAGCGCCGGCGTCTATCTCACGGAAAGCGGCAGCGCCGGAACGCTGCAGCAGATCGATCTAACCGTATAGCCGCAGATATTCCCTCTTCTTTCAGGCAAAAAACGTTCTTCTTCCACCGGAAAAACTGTTATACTTATTTTCGTATCATGCCCCACAGCATAAAAATAAAAGTCTACTACGAAGACACCGATGCAGGCGGTGTCGTTTACTACGGCAGGTATCTCGGCCTCCTCGAACGCGCGCGCACCGAATTCCTCTCAGAGCGCGGCATCAGCGTCGCCGACCTCCATTACCGGGGACTCTTTCTTGTCGTCACCCGCGTCGACATCTCCTATAAAAAACCCGCCCGCCTCGGCGACCTCATCGACATCACCACGGAGGTTACCGAAATCCGCAACGCCTCGATGACCCTGAAGAACCAGGTCCTGCGCGATAACGCTCTCCTCGCCGAGGCGCACGTCACCTTCGCCTGCATCGATAAAGACGGCAGGCCGAAGAGGCTGCCCGGAGAGTTGAAGGATCTGGGGACCTAGATTCCGCGGGCAGGGTATTTCTGCCGCGGCCGGCTGCCGGCTACCCGTGCTCAACTCACGAGGCCCTCGTCTTTCCGGAGATTCGGTCTCTTACGGAGCAGGAGAGCTGCGCTTAGCGCTGGCGCGAAAGGGTCGAGAGCAGGTCGCAGAAGCGATCCTGCAACTCGCGCGTATCGGCAGGAGAGCCGAGATAGTTGTTCGCCAGGAGGGAAAAGGCGAGCAGCTCGCCCTCACGTGTCGCGAGATAGCCCGAGAGCGCCCTCACCTGGCTGAAATAGCCGGTCTTGGCGCGGACATTGCTCTCGGCTCCCGTGCTTCTCATCCTCCGTTCGAGCGTGCCGTCGACTCCCGCAACCGGAAGCGAGTCATAGAAATAGCTGAAGTGCTCGTGCTTCGCCATGGCATCGAGCAGTATCACGGTGTGGAGCGGCGTCACGAGATTGAGCCGGGAGAGGCCCGACCCGTCGTGTATGGCGACCGCTTCGGGAGGTATCCCCATCGCGGCAAGCGTATCTTTCATCACCGCTGACGCCCGGGCCGTCGATCCCTCCCCACCGATGACCTTTCCTATGGTCCTGAAGAGCTGTTCGGCATAGAGGTTCCTGCTCAGCTTGTTGGTGATCCTGATGAGGTCGGATAACGGCGGCGAGGTATAAACGGCGACGGTCTTCGAGGAGGCGTACTCAGGCGACGTACGCAGCTCGCCGATGTCGAGGGCGCCTCCCGAAACAGCAATACCCTTCGATTCGAGCATCTCCTTCAAAACAGTGGCCGCGAAGTGTGTCGGGTTATGAACGCTGATGGATTGGGAGAGCGGCTGCGACGCCGCTGCTATGAAGCCCGAAATCCTGATGCGATTAGCGCCGGGCTCGCGAACAAAACGGAGCGCGTTGGGCCGGTCTGCCGGAGCGGTGACAGCCTGGTTTATGACGGTCACGTACCGGGTGTCAGGAGTAATCTTCACCGTCGCCGGGTCGCCGGCATGGGGTCCCGGCGTTATGTGGACGGTTATGCTGTTGTCGTTGAACGTGAGACCGCTGATCTGCGCCGCATAGCCGAAGGTCTCGTCATCCCAGGACCATCCTGTTCCCAGGAGCTGGTCGTCGAAGGCGGTATCGTCGCCGATAACCCTGCCCCTGATCTCCCGTATGCCTCCGGCGATAAGCTTCTCAATCCATGCTTCGAACACCGCCGCCGAAAGCGTGGGGTCGCCGCTGCCGCGCACCACGAGGTCGCCGTGGAGTATGCCGTCCTTTGCTTCGCCGACCGCCGAGAGCTCGGTGGTGTACCTGAACTCGGGGCCGAGCTTTACGAGGGCGACGGCGGTGGTGAACAGCTTCATGCTCGAGGCGGGAGTGAACGCCTTCTGTTCATCACGCCGGTAGACGACCCGGCCGGTCTCGGTCGACCTCACGGCCGCGCCCCACCGCGCAGCGGCAAAGGCGGGAGCATCGAAAAGCTCATCGAACCCGGTATCCCGCGGGACTGAAGCGCAGGCGACGAGGGAGAGGAACAGGAGGGCAACCAGACCCGCCCTCCAGCTCTTCTCCCCTATCCTCTCGACGATATTCCCCACCGCTGCTCCACGACGGTCAGCCGCGCTGCCGGCGGACGGTCACCGACTCCCCGCCGATCCCCCAGTTATCGGTCTCGACCTCGTCGATAATGACCATCGTCGTCTGGGGGTTCTTTCCGAGCACCTCGGCCAGCAGTTTCGTAGCGCCGCTGATGAGCTGCGCCTTCTGCTCCTGTGTCGCTCCGTCCTTGGTTATCCTGATGTTGACATAGGGCATACGCCTCCTCCGTGTACGAGAAATCACCTTTATGATTATACCATTAGTTCCCCCGGACACCTGAAAGAGGAGACTTTCGCCCGAGGCCCTGAACAGGGGACCTGATAGAGGGATCCACTTCGAACAGATTTTTGATGAGACACTTCGGGGGATTGAAAACAGGGGGGCCGTTTTGTTTATAATGGAGCCCAAGGTCTCCGGCCCTGGGGATCAATCATCAAAGGGGGGCAGCCGGTGTCCGCGTCGGACGCGAGGAGGGCTGCAGCACCGATCTTATGAGGATGCCTATTTTCCTTTCGGCTCTTATCCTGCATCTCGCTTTATCGGGCAGTGCAACCGCAGTTCCACCCGGCAAGAAGGTGACGTGGAAGACAGCGATGGGCGCCGTGGTCTTCAGCGGCAGCGTTCATGCAGACCATGGGGTCTCCTGTGTCGACTGCCACCCGCAGGTTTTCGATCAAAAAAAGGGCGCCGCCAGATTCAAAATGTCCGATATAAAGGCAGGAAAGTTCTGCGGGGCATGCCACAACGGGGAGAGGGCGTTCAAGGCAAGCGACGGGCTCAACTGCTTACGGTGCCATAACCGTTAGGGAAACGGCCGGCCCAGTTTCAGGTACGCACGGCCGGGAATGCTATGCTATCCAGGCGACCTGGTCGCGCCCGGAGTTTTTCGCCTTGTATAAGCCGTCATCCGCCTTTTTCAGGGCGGCGTCCATGTCCTTGTCACTGCCGGAGACACAGGAGATACCGAGGCTCACCGTAATGGTTATTGTCTGCCCGCCGGGCACGGTAAAGGGGGTCTCCCTCACCATCCGCAGTATGCGCTGTGCGATAGTAAGGGTCTCCTCGAAGTCGGTATTCGGCAGCACCACGAGAAACTCTTCACCGCCATAGCGGCCCACAAAGTCGTAGACACGAATCGAGCTCCTGATAAGGCTCGATAGATTCCTCAGTATTTCGTCCCCGACAAGATGTCCGTACCGGTCGTTGATGTCTTTGAAATGATCGACATCGACCATGATGAATCCCAGGAAATTCTTTATAATCCTGCCGTCGCTGTGCCTCACCACCTTCGAGAACTCTTCCTCCGCCCTCGTGATCAGGTAGCCCCTGGTGAACAGACCGGTCAGACCGTCGGTCTTTGCCATTCTTTCGAGCTCTTTCTGTGTCTCGGTCAATTCCTTCGTCGATTTGCTCATGAGCCCGAAAAGGATGCCGAACACAAAGAACAGCACGGCGGAGAGGATGAGGGAAAGCGACAGCATAACCTTCTTGATCTCGTTCTTATAGCGGGTGATGTCGATATATACCTCGAAGCTCCCGATCACCTCATGATCGTCATTGATAATCGGCAGGTATGTTTCAACCACATCGACATTGAAGCGTTTTTCTCCCTCGAGGTCGAGGATGCCGTCTTTTTTCAATATTGTGGAAGCAATCTCGCCCTTGAGCGCCCGTGCCAGCAATTCGTTCTTGGCATCCACTCTTCCGACAATCGAATGATCAGTGCTGTAAACAACCCTCTTGCCGGCATCGAAGAGCTTGATCTTATACATATTGAAGGGGTGAAGGTATCGTTTCATCCTCAGGTCAAGCTCAGGGAGATATTCCGGGGAAATGGAAAAGGTCTGCTTGCCGTCCGCTCCTGCTGAAACCAGCCTCTCCTGCTCCCGCTCGTATATCGCATAGGCAACGCTCATCGAGTTCATTTCAGCTTCGCGGATTATATGGGAGGAAAGTATGCGGTAGATACCGCCGCTCACGAGCAGGAGGATGGAGATAACCGAGAGGACCGAGAACACCGTGAATACCCGCAATACCTGCTTGGGATTCCTTCTGCTGCTGATGGAGGTCAGCGGTTCTGCCATGGTGGAATACCATAGCATATTGCCCTACCCACGTCAATCGACGCACCCCGCCCTTGTCAATCCCCCTTTCATAACGATATAATAGCTTTTTCAATGATTTCATCCTGGAGGGACCATGACGATTACCGAGAAGATTCTTGCAGCCCATGCCGGCAAAAAGGAAGTATCCCCCGGCGAGCTGATAAATGCAAAGGTCGATCTGATCCTTGCCAATGACATCACCGCTCCCATAGCCATTCAGGAGTTCAAGAAGACCGGCGCGAAGGGGGTCTTCGACAAGGAGCGGGTGGCGCTCATCCCCGACCACTTTACTCCCCAGAAGGATATAAAGGCTGCCGAGCAGTGCAAGATGCTGCGGGACTTTTCCCGCGAGCAGCGCCTCGACCTCTACTTCGAGGTAGGCAGGATGGGCGTCGAGCACGCGCTCCTGCCCGAGCAGGGGCTGGTCGGGCCGGGCGATCTCGTTATCGGCGCCGACAGCCATACCTGCACCTACGGCGCCCTCGGCGCCTTTGCGACCGGCGTCGGTTCGACCGATGTCGCAGCCGCCATGGCGACCGGGGAGTGCTGGTTCAAAGTGCCCGAATCGATGAAGTTCGTCTACCGCGGGAAGCTGAGCAAGTGGGTCGGCGGCAAGGACCTCATTCTCCATACCATCGGCGATATCGGTGTGGACGGTGCGCTCTACCGGGCGATGGAGTTCGAGGGCGAGGCGATACGGAGCCTCCCCATGTACGGCCGTCTCACCATGTGCAACATGGCGATCGAAGCCGGCGGAAAAAACGGCGTCATCGTGCCCGATGCCGTTACCGATGACTATGTAAAGGGGAGGACACGGAGACCTTATACCTTCTACACCTCCGACTCCGGGGCGCGCTATGCGGAGATCAGGGAGTACGACTGTTCGAGGATACCGCTCACGGTCGCCTGCCCTCATCTGCCTTCGAATACCAAGCCGGCGGCGGAGCTCGCCCATATCACCATCGATCAGGTCGTGATCGGCTCCTGCACCAACGGAAGGCTCGAGGACCTGCGCGAGGCAGCGCAGGTGCTCAAGGGCAGAAAGGTCAATGCCAATGTCAGGATGATCGTGATCCCCGCAACGCAGCTGATCTACAAGCAGGCGATGCAGGAGGGGCTCATCGATATCTTCATCGACGCAGAGGCGGTGGTCTCGACCCCGACCTGCGGTCCCTGCCTCGGCGGCCACATGGGTATCCTGGCGAAGGGAGAGCGTGCGCTGGCGACGACGAACAGGAACTTCGTCGGCAGGATGGGCCATCCCGAGAGCGAAGTCTACCTCTCCAACCCGGCCGTAGCCGCAGCTTCAGCGGTACTCGGCAAGATCGGGGTGCCGGAAGAGCTGGGGCTATAGGAGATGACACCTGAAGAGAGACTGAAGTCACTCGGCATCACGCTGCCGGAAGCGCCGCAGCCGCTCGGCGCCTATGTTCCCTGTGTCCAGACAGGAACCCTCCTGTATGTGAGCGGAATTCTCCCCCTGCGCGAAGGCGCACTCGCCAGGAGGGGCAAGGTCGGCGATACGGTATCGCCGGAAGATGCCCGGGAGGATGCCCGACAGATCGTTATCAACGCTCTCGCCGTCGTGACATCCTTCCTGGGGAGCCTCGAACGGGTCAAGCGGTGCGTCCGCCTCAACGGCTATGTGGCTTCCGCTCCCGATTTCGCGGAGCAGCCGAAGGTGCTCAATGCAGCATCGGACTTGCTCTTCGAGATACTCGGAGACGCGGGGAGACACACCCGGACAGCGATAGGCGTGGCCGTCCTCCCGCTCGATGCGCCTCTGGAAATCGATTTCATCTTCGAAATTGCGCCGCAGGTCTCCTCGGATCGGGCCACTGTCTCGCAGCCGGCAGAGATGCGTTTCTAACGGGAAAGAGGGCGGGACACCACTCGTGGTGTACAGGACGACAGGTGCTTACACATACCATTCACTGCTCGTTCTCAGCCGCTGCCCGCAGTGAGGGCAGAAGTTCAGCTTGATCCGGTGCAGGCTGAAGTCAGGATAGACCTCTTCGAGAGGCAGGAAATCGATGCCGCTCTCCTTGATGGCAAGGCAGCACCAGTTCTCCTTGATATGGTATCGCCTGAAATCAGTCCATAACGACAAGGTAGAGGTGTCTCCCCTCCTATCATCATCATTCATGGGAACCTCCTCCGGCCATCTTCTCTCCGGCCATCTTCCAGCCGGCCATCCGGCAGTAGCTGTTACCAAAAAACCGTTTTCTTCCTGCATACCGGCTTCCACAGAGCGGGTATCCCGCCCTCTTCTTATATATATTATGCCCCTTTTTAAGGTTTGAAGCATGTTTTTATTCAGCAACTCAGGATATCCTTTCGCCTGCCAGCGCTTCGTTATACGCGGACCAGAGCTTCTCTTTGGAGATGCCGGCATCGATGAAATCCCACGGCAGGACCTCGTCAAACCCTCTTGCCCGGAAAAGACAGGGTTCCGGAGATATCCCCGCTGCAGCAGAAGCCGCCCTCCAGTCGTCGGTATGAGCCATCGCTTCGAGCACCGGGGCGATGCGCCGGCTGCCCCGGCTGAAGAGCCCCTGCATGAAGGCATACTTCGGGACATCGTGGAATACCTTGATACCCCGCTCATTCTTTACCGCATCCTTTATCGTCTTCATCTTTCTCTTCACCGAATCAAGCGCCTCCATGGGGTGCCATTGAAAAGGGGTAAAGGGCTTCGGGACGAACGTGCTGATGCTCGCTACGAGAGAGCCCCTTGCGGAGAGCGCCCGTATCTTCTTCACCAGTCCGGCGATACCGGCGACATCTTCCTCCGTCTCGGTCGGCAGCCCGATCATGAAGTAGAGTCTCAGGGTCTCGATGCCGGCAGTCAAGATGAGCTGCGCCGTCTCCAGGATATCCTGTTCGGTGATCCTCTTGTCGATCACGCTTCTCATCCGCTCCGTACCCGCTTCGGGCGCGATAGAGACGCTCTTATGCCTCTTGAGCAGCTCGACGAGCCCGGCGCTCTTCGCACTGGCGCGGAGCGAGGTGATCGAAAACTCGACGCCCTCCATGCAGAGGACCTCTTTCGCGTAGGGGTAATCGGAGAGCGAGGGGCCGATTAAGCCTATCCTGGTCTGGCCTGCCTTCGTCTGACCGGCCCGCGCCGCCTCGCCTGTATCAGCCGCATGGTCCTTTGCCCGCTCGATCTCGCCGGTGATGGCAGCGATATCTTTTTTCCGTGGTGGATTATAGGTATGCCCGACCAGGCAGAAGCGGCAGCTCCAGGGGCAGCCCCGCATCGCTTCGATCAGATACATCCCCGAAAATTCTGCCTCGGGGGTGACCACGGCGGTCGACATCGGCATGCGCGACAGGTCGCGCTGGATGCGCCGCTCCACCCGTTCCGGCACGCCGCCCTGTGCGCTCCTCCGGGCGACCCTGCCCTCGGCATCATAGGCAACATCGTAAAATTCGGGGACATAGACTCCCTGCAGCATCAGGAGCGCTCTCTTCAGAACATCCCGGTCCGCCTGCCGGCGGTAACAATCCAGAAACTCCCCGAGCGCCTCCTCTGCCTCGCCGATGAAGACGACATCGAGGAAGGGCGCGAGCGGCTCGGGGTTGAACGACATGCACGCCCCTCCTGCGATCAGCAGGGGATGATACCGCGTACGCGCGGCAGTGCGGAAGGGAATGCGGGAGAGGTCGAGGATACGGATGAGATGGGGATAGTCGTTTTCGAAGGAGACCGAGAAAGCGACGATGTCGAACTGATCGAGAGGCCGCCGCGACTCGAGGGAAAAGACGGGCGTCCCTGTTCTGCGGTGCTCCTCGAGGTCCTTTTCATCAGGGAGGAAGGCGCGCTCGCAGACGACATCATCGCGGCTGTTCAGGAGCCCGTAGATGCCCTGGAAGCCGAGGTTCGACATCCCCACACGGTAGGTATTGGGATAGACGAGGCATATCCGTATCCTGCCCCCCGGGTCCTTATAGATCGTACCCTTTTCCCTGGCAAGGAGGGCAGCGGCCTTTTCGAGAAGCCGTCGATTCACGGCAACGACCGCGCTGCGCGACGCGCAACGCGTGATGAGTATGCGGAAGCAATCATACTCCTATTGTAACTCATCACGCGGGCCGGCGTGCTGCAAACGAGGAGCCGGAGGAGGAGCGAGGTGAGGCATTTGGAGCGGCTTGGGCAGCCCGGGCGAAGCCAGGATGGCGGAGCGGGCTGCCCCGCCTCGGAGCAAGGCGTGGATGCCTTGCGAGAATGAGCGAAAATGACTCGCCTCGCTCCTCCGATCCCCTGCACGTGCTCTGCTTACGAGGCCCCTGACTGCCGACGCAGGAAGGTAGGAATATCGTAGAGGTCCTCTGCTCCAGCCGCGGCATCGTTCAGCGAGAGCTGCTTGTCCGGAGAGGAGCCCGGGGCGTCGGCCGGGCGCTTCTGCTGCTGATGCGGCGCGCTCTCCGAAACCCTCTCGAGCGGCTCGAGCGGCAGCTCCTCGCGCCTCGACGGCGAAGCGCTGTAGCTCTCTCCCGTCTCGCTCACCGTCTCCTTCAGCGGCTCCCGAGCCGGGGGCAGGGGCATGCTCTTCGATAATATTCTCTCGGAACCCTTGAGGCTGACCGGCTCTTTCTTCGGCGTCCACTTCCTGATCTGCGGCAGCTCGGCCTTCTCCACCCTGTCCTCGAGCCCCGTGGCGATAGCCGTCACCCGCACGCCGCTCTCCATGTCCGGGTTGATGACCGCGCCCAGGATGATATTCGCATCGTCGTGGGCCGAGTCGTGGATGAGCGAGGCCGCCTGCTGAACGGCGTCGAGCGACATGTCGAGACCGCCGGTGATATTGATGAGAATGCCCTTCGCCCCTTCGATCGACGACTCCTCGAGAAGGGGGTTCGATATCGCGCGCTTCGCGGCCTCGAAGGCGCCGTTTTCTCCCTCGCCGCAGCCCACGCCGATCACCGCCTTCCCCGCATTCTCCATGACCGACTTCACATCCGCGAAATCGAGGTTGATGAGGCCGGGGATGAGGATGAGGTCGGAGATGCCCTGTATGGCCTGGCGCAGCACATCGTTCGCTACCGAGAAGGACTTCAGCAGCGGCGTCCCCTTCTCGACGACGAGATGGATCCGGTCATTGGGGACCACGATGAGGGTATCGACCTGCTTTTTGAGCTCACGGATGCCCTCTTCCGCATTGATCGCCCGCTTTCTCCCTTCGTAGTAGAACGGCTTCGTCACCACGCCCACGGTGAGGATGCCCAGCTCCTTCGCCATGCTCGCGATGACCGGGGCAGCGCCGGTGCCGGTGCCGCCTCCCATGCCTGCGGTAATGAAGACCATATCGGCGCCTTCGATGCAGCCCAGGAGAGAGTCCCTGTCCTCGAACGCCGCCTCCCTCCCGATGACGGGGTTCGAGCCGGCGCCGAGTCCCTTGGTCAGGTCGGCGCCGATCTGTACCTTCACCGGGGCCAGCGAGGCGTCGAGGTGCTGGCTGTCGGTGTTCACCGCTATGAATTCTATGCCGAACAGGTTGGCGGCGACCATGCTGTTGATCGCATTACCGCCGCCGCCGCCGACGCCCACCACCTTTATTTTCGCGATAAGCCTTCCCACATCCTGGAGCTCAAACATGATAACCCCCTTTGGCAAAAAATAAAAAGTAAGAGGTCGAAATGATTTATTCCGTTTACTTCCTACTTTTTCCTTATGATTTTTTTGAACCAGCCCGTCATCCTCGTTACGATCCTGCTCAACACCGCCGAAGAAACCGCACTGTTTTCAGCGGGCAGCAGCACCTCGGCGCCGTGCAGGACCAGGCCGATGCCGGTGGCATACAGAGGACTGTCGAAGGCCTCCTCGAGCCCGTTGACCGGGAGCGGGGCAGGAGCATCATCCGGGAAACGGTCCAGCGCCCTGCCCGGATACCCGATCCTGACCGGCATCGAGAGGACCGCTTCAGCCATCCGATCGAACCCCGCAAGCAGCGACGAGCCGCCGGTGAGGACGACCCCGGCAATCGCGATACCGCCCCCCTGCACGGTCCGCATCTCCTCGTTGATGAGCTCCAGCAGCTCTTCGGCCCTGGGGTGGAGGATCTCCTCGATATACTTTTTCGGAATGCCGCGCACCTGCCCGTCGAGGGAGACGACCTCGACTTCGGCGTCCCCATTCGTACCGGCAGGGAGCGGCGTGAGATCGGAAGGAATTACAGAGCCGTAATGCTTCTTCACCCGCTCCGCCTCATGGAAGGGAAGCCGCAGCCCGACCGCGAGGTCGTTGGTAAAATGGTTGCCGCCGATCCCCAGCACCGCGGTATGCCGCAGCCACGAATCCTGGTACATCGCCATATCTGTCGTACCGCCGCCGACATCGACCAGCATGATGCCCATTTCGCGCTCATAGGGCGTCAGCGTCGCTTCGGCAGAAGCGAGCGGCTGCAGGATGATATCGGCAACCTCGAGGCCGGCGCGCTCGCAGCATTTGATCAGGTTCTGCACCGAAGTGACCGCGCCGGTGACGATACAGACCTTGACCTCGAGCCGCACGCCCGCCATGCCCACGGGGTCTTTGATCCCGTCCTGCCCGTCCAGAATGAAGTCGGTGGGGAGCACATGCAGTATCTCCCGGTCGAGAGGGACATAGATGGCGCTCGCCGCATCAATCGCCCGCTCAACGTCCTCGGGGGTGACCTCTTTTCCCTTGATACCGACCGCCCCGTAACTGCTCGCGCTCTTTATATGGCTCCCGGCGATGCCGACGTAGACCTCCCTGGTCCCGACACCCGCCTGTTCCGCGATCTCCGCGATCACCTTCTTGATCGTCGCGGCCGTCGCCTCCAGGTCGACGACGACCCCTTTCCTCAGCCCCGAGGAGGGATGCGAGCTCACCGCGCGTACGGTGACGCCCTCGGCCCCGAGCTCTCCGACGATGGCGCATACCTTGGTCGTGCCCACGTCGAGACCGACGACGACCGGGTTATCTCTTTTTCTTCTTTCCATGCTGCTCTTCCCCCTGCGGCTGCACATCCGGGGATGCCTGGCTTACCGGCTTCACTACGATCTTGTTGGCGAAGCGCAGATCGATGGAATCGACCTGCATGTTTCTTCTCTGGATCTCGTCCTTGACGAACTCGAGCCGCTCGAGCTTCTTTTCGAAGTCCCCCATCCCCACTTTCACCGCTACATTTTCGACAGTGAGCGTGAGGTCCTCGGGCCGCGCCCCGGTGATGACGATATCGCCGTCATAGGCGACGACATTCCTCGCCCGCAGCACGCCCATGAAGCGCACCGCCTCCGCATAGGTCGCCCTGTTGACCGAGGGATCGATATCCTTGATGACCGGCAGGAGGAGCAGGGCGCCCTCCCTGAGCTGCTCGAGTATCCGGCCATCATTGTCGATAAGATACGGCGCGCCCGCGAGGCTCAGGATCGCGACAGGGACCCTCTCGGTAACTTTGACGAGCACCCTCCCCGAGAGCTCCTTGCGGACCGCCACCTCTTTGATCCAGGGCGACCGCTTGAGATTTCCATAAAGCTCTCTGCCGGAGCGCGCGAAGAGCTCGTCGCCCGTCCTGACCCTGATCAGGGATTTCAGCTCCTCGTTCTTCAAATGATGATTACCGATGAACACGATATCCTTTACGGTCACCAGGTGCTTGATCAGCAGGGAGAAGCCGAGACCGATGATCAGCATGAGAGAGAGCGGGAGCACCACGCTGCGCAGCCGCCTTCTCTCCTTCCTTCGCTGTAACGATCTGAGATTCCTCCTCTTCATTTCAACGACCGATGCCGGTCATGAGTGAGCTCGCTCTCCTGCCGCGCAGGCGAGTATCTCCTCGATCAGGTCGGGGAATTCGAGGCCCGCGAGCCGGGCTATCTTCGGAAGGAGGCTCGTCTCCGTCATCCCCGGGATGGTGTTCACTTCGAGGAGGTAAGGGTTGTTCGCCTCATCGAGGATGAAATCGACGCGGGTAGCCCCCTTGCATCCCAGTGCGCGGTGGGCGCGGAGCGCGAGTGTTTCGAGCACGGTGTACGCGGCGCTATCGATCTCGGGGGGCAGGATGTACTCGGTGAGGCCGGGGGTATATTTCGCCTCGTAGCTGTAGAACTCCCGCGACGGCCTCACTTCGACGCCGCCGAGGGCGCGCTGGTCGAGAATGCCGATCTGCACCTCCTTGCCCTTCACGAACGTTTCTATGATGATGCGGTCTCCGTAGGCAAAGGCGTCCCTCACCGCGTCCTCTATCTCGCCCTCCTCCTTCACGATGCTGACCCCGATGCTCGACCCCTCGGTGGCGGGCTTTACGACCCAGGGCAGCGGGATGCCGACCATGGTGATGAGGAGCTGCAGGTTGATCCGGCTGCCGCTGCCGAGCTGCCCCCGCCGCACCACCATGAAGGGAGTCACCGGTATCTCGTGATAGGAAAAGACCATCTTCGAGGCCTCCTTATCCATGGCGAGCGCTGACGCCATGACGCCCGAGCCGGTATAGGGAACGCCGAGCACCTCGAGGAGTCCCTGCACAGCGCCGTTTTCCCCTGCTCCGCCGTGCAGCACCACAAAAGCGAGCTCCACCCGCTCGCGCTTCAGGACCTCGCAGAGGTCCTCTCCCGCATCGATGAATACCGCATCATAGCCGCGGCTCAACAGCGCCTTATGCACCGCGCTGCCGCTTCTGAGGGAGACCTCGCGCTCCGCCGAGGTCCCTCCGGCAAGAACGCCGATACGCTTCGCCGTTATCATGAATCTCCCGTCCTCTCGTTTCTCTCGACCGTTTGTTACACACTCACCGGCGCTGCCCCCCGGTGCTCCCCTGCCTCTTACAACGCCTTCAGAATCTCTTCGCCCATCTTGTAGACATCGCCCGCGCCGAGCGTGATGAGTACGTCTCCGGGTGAAAGGTGCGCCGTTATATGGGCGATCATGTCCTTCCGCTCAGGTATGTAGTCTATACTCTTGAAGCCGCTTTTTTCTATCGCCTCGGCGAGCGCCGCGGCGGTAACGCCCTCGATCGGCCTCTCGCCGGCAGGATAAATGTCCATCAGGAACAGCCGATCGGCATCACAGAAGCTCACGGCAAACTCGTCGAGCGCGTCCCGGGTCCTCGTATAGCGGTGGGGCTGGAACAGGACCAGGACCCGGCGGCCGTCGAAACACTGCCGCGCCGCTTTCAGCGTCGCCTGCACCTCCGAGGGATGGTGGCCGTAGTCGTCGAAGACCTTGATGTCCCGTTTCTCTCCCTTGAGCTCGAACCGGCGATGGATGCCGCTGAAATTGCCGAGGGCCCGCGCAACCTTCGCGACGGGGATCTGCAGCTCGATGGCGGTGGCGATCGCAGCGAGGCTGTTGAGCACGTTGTGCTCGCCCGGAATGGGGATGGCAAAGGTGCCCAGCGAGCCGCCCTTGAAGACCGGCTCGAAGCTCATCCTGGTGCCGAGATTCCTGATATTCCGCGCATAGATATCCGCCTTGGGGGAAAACCCGTAGGTCAGCACCTTGCGCTGGATGGACGGAAGGATCTCCCGGACATGGCTGTTCTCTATGCAGACCACCGCCAGGCCGTAAAACGGTATCTTGTTGATGAAGGAGATGAAGGCCTGCTTGAGCGCCTCGATATCCTTGAAATAATCCATGTGCTCTTTATCGATATTGGTGATGACCGCGATGGTCGGGCTGAGCTTCAGGAAGGAGCCGTCGCTTTCGTCGGCTTCGGCGACGAGGTAGACGCCCTGCCCGAGCTTTGCGTTGCTGCCGATGGCATTGAGCTTGCCGCCGATGACCACGGTCGGGTCGAGACCGCCCTCGCCGAGGGTAGTGGCGATGAGCGAGGTGGTCGTCGTCTTTCCATGAGCGCCGGCAACCAGTATGCCGTACTTGAGCCTCCCCAGCTCGGCGAGCATCTCCGCACGCGGGATGACCGGGATGGCGCGATGCTTTGCCTCGATGACCTCGGGATTGTCCGGGGCCACCGCCGAGGAGATGACGACGACGTGAGCGCGGTCGACATTCTCCGCGCCGTGCCCGATATACACCTTTATGCCCAGCGCCCGCAGGCGCGCGGTGGTATCCGACTCCCGCATGTCGGAGCCGGTCACCTCGTAGCCGAGATTATGCAGCACCTCGGCGATACCGCTCATGCCGACCCCCCCGATGCCGACAAAATGGATGATTTTATACTTGTTGAACATCGCTCCCCATGCTCCGTTATATCGTAGAGTACGCTTATTTGGCCGTCTGCTGCTTGATCAGGCTCTCGGCTATATCGACCACCCGCTCCGCCGCATCGGGCCTGCCGAAGACGACCGCCGCCTTCTGCATCTCCCTCCGCGCCTCGGCATTGCGGACGAGCTCCCGTATGGCCCCGGCGAGGGTCTCGCCGTTGAGCCTGCTCTCGAGAATGACCCGCGCGGCTCCCATGTCCTCCAGCTTCCTCGCATTGTGCTCCTGGTGGTTGGCAGCAGCGTACGGAAACGGAATCAAGAGGGCCGGCTTGCCGATCGCCGTCAGCTCCGCCAGGGTGGTCGCCCCTGCCCTGCAGATGACCATATCGGCGGCGGTATACGCTTCCGCCATCTGGTAGATGAAAGGGACGACAATGCCGTGGAAGCCCTTGCTCCGGTAGCCTTCGGTCACCCGCTCAGCGTCCCGCTCACCCGTCTGGTGAAGGAACTGGATATTGTGCCTTAAATCCAGGAGGTAATTCAATGCCTCGAGCATGGTCTGGTTGATGCGGTGGGCGCCGAGACTGCCGCCGAAGACGAGAATGGTGAACTTATGCTCGTTGAGGGGAAAGAGGGCGAAGGCCTTCCGCTCATCCCTGTTCAGGATATGCTTGCGTATAGGGTTCCCGGTGAGGAAGGTCTTTTCCTGGGGAAAGGAGGAGATGCTCTCCTGGTAGGTCACGGCAATGGCATCGGCGAACTTCCCGAGGAATTTATTCGCGAACCCCGGAACGGAATTCTGTTCGTGGATCAGCGTCGGAATCCCCTTGAGGGAGGCGGCAAGCACCATACCGACCGACGCATAGCCGCCGACGCCGATGACCAGCGAGGGCCTGACCTCCTTCAGGATGCGCAGGGAGTCGAATATCGAGACGATGAAGAGCAGCAGCGCGCGGATCTTTCTGGTGAACGGCTTTCCGATCAGCCCCTCGGCCTTGAGGAGCTTCAGAGGATATCCCTCGCGGGGGATGACCCGCGCCTCGATGCCGTGCGAGGTCCCGACGAAGACGATCCCGTCGGCGCTCCCCCTGTCTTTGAACTCTTCCGCTATCGCGATGCCGGGGAACAGATGTCCTCCCGTCCCTCCTCCGGCGATGATAATCTTCATTCTCTCTTTCCAAACGATCGGTGGTATTGCGCAGCCTTCTGTGCAGCCTGGCGATACCCGTAGCCCCTTCCCCATTGCGATGCCGGACGGGATGCCATAGACCGCGATGCCCCGGCGCCTGCAGCGGCCGGAGAGGGCGTGCTCCTCTTCTGGCTCCTGCTCTGGCCTGCCCCCGCCGGAACGGGCGTCTGCTTCCCCTGCTCTCCTGTTCGCGAGACATTGAGCAGCAGCCCTATGGCGAGCATGTTCACCATGAGCGACGAGCCTCCGTAACTGATGAACGGCAGCGGCAATCCCTTGGTGGGCACCATCCCGGTCACCACGGCAAAATTGATGACCGCCTGAATGGCGATCATCATGGCGATGCCGAAGGCGAGATAATAGGAAAAGCTGTCCTGCGTCCTCCGGGCGATGGTAATCCCCCTCAGGAAGAGCACGAAGAAGAGAAACGCCACGCCGACAGCGCCGACGAACCCCAGCTCCTCGCCGATCAGCGAGAAGATGAAGTCCGTATGCACTTCCGGGAGGAACGAGAGCTTCTGCATCCCCTCGCCGAGCCCCACTCCCGTAAGCCCGCCGCTGCCGAGGGCGATGAAGGACTGCACGAGCTGGAAGCCGCTGCCCTGGGGATCTTTCCAGGGGTCGAGAAAGGCCACCACGCGCTTCATCCGGTAGGGTTCGGACACCAGCTTAATGACAACGGGAATGCCCAGGACGCCGAGGGAAAAGAGATACCGCAGACGGATGCCCGACAGAAAGAGCATCGCCATGGTCAGGATGGCGAGGCTCATTACCGCGCCGAAATCGGGCTGCTTGAGGAAGACGACCTGGAACGCGCCCATAATGACGACGGGAATAAAGAACGAAAGGAACCGGTCTCTCCTGAAGCTCGCCAGGCTCATGTAGTAGGAGAGAAAGACCACCATGCAAAGCTTCACCAATTCGGATGGCTGAAAGGTGGACGGCCAGACGCGTATCCACCGCCGCGCGCCCCCTGCGGTGACGCCGAGGGGCGTAAAGACCATCAACAGACAGATGAACGACAGGACGAGCAGGGGAATCGCGAGCTTCTTCAGCCATTCGCGCGGAACCCTGCAGGCGACCAGCATGATCGTGAGGCCCAGCCCCACGGTGAAGAGCTGCTTCCCGAGAAAGCCGAACTGGCTTACCGCCACTCCTTTCTTGCGGTATTTCTCGATCACGTCGGGAGAGATGACCGACGTAGAGCTGTAGACGGCGGTAAGCCCGATGAGGATGAGCAGGAAGACCAGCACCACGATCCAGCGATCATACGAGGCCTGTTTCATAGCGCGTTCACCAGTTTTTTGAACTGCCTGCCCCGGTCCTCAAAATCCTTGAACATATCGAAACTGGCGCACGCCGGGGAGAGGAGCACCACATCGCCCGGAGCGGCGAGCTGTTTCGCCCGCGCGACGGCGCTCTGAAAGTCGTCTTCCATCACGGTCTGCGCAACGTCCCCGAGCGCCTTCCGCAGCTTCTCCCGGGCCTCGCCGATGAGGACGAGCGCTTTGACGCGCTCCTTTACGAGCGGCCGCAGCACGGCGAAGTCGCTGTCCTTGTCCCTGCCTCCTGCGATAAGCACCACCGGCTCCGAAAAGCTCTCGAGGGACTTGATGACCGCTCCCACATTCGTTCCTTTGGAGTCATTGATGAAGGTCACGCCGTCGAGCTCGCGCACCGCTTCGAGACGATGCTCGAGGCCGGGAAAGCTCCGGAGCGTCTCTGCCACGGCATCGGCGCCGCAGCCCGACACCAGGGCCATCAGCGATGCGGCCATCGCGTTTTCGATGTTGTGGACACCCTTGATGGCGATGGCGGAGCCAGGGACCGCAAAGTCCGGCGGCGCCGTAACACCCTGCAGGCGGGGGATCGAGAAGACGATACGCCCTTCGCGGTAATACGCCCCTTCGACGGGCCGCTTCCTGCTGAAATAGAGGATGCGGGGGGAGCCCTTGATACGGTTCAGCACCTCCTCCGTCATCTCGTCGTCCGCATTGAGGATGAGAACATCGCCCTCGCGCTGGTTGAGCGCTATCCTGCACTTCGCCCCGGTGTATTCCTCAAGGGAGTGGTAGCGGTCGAGATGATCGGGGGTAATGTTCAGGATCGAAGCGCAGGTCGGCCTGAAGGTCTCGATCGTTTCGAGCTGGAAGCTCGAGACCTCCACGACGAAACACTCCGCACGGCCCCCCTGTTCCGTGCTCCCGGAGAGCACCTCGGTAAGGGCCGTACCGATATTGCCGCCGAAGAGGGTCCTGAACCCGCCGTTCTTCATCATTGCGTAGACGAGGGAGGCGGTCGTCGATTTTCCGTTGGTGCCGGTGACGGCGAGCAGCAGCGGTCTCTTCGCCTGCGGGAGGGCGTCCTCGCTTATCAGCTGATAAGCGAGCTCCAGCTCACCGATGACGGGAATCCCTCGTGCCGCAGCCTGCCGCAAGGGAGCGATCGTGAGGGGCACACCGGGGCTGATCACGATGAGATCGGTCTCCTCGAAGAGCGAGAGGGGATGATGACCGAGCTCCTTCTTCACGGCGGGGTCGAGATGATCGAGAAATCCGGCGAGCTCCTGCGGCTTCTTTTTATCGGTGACGGTTACGGCGGCGCCGAGCCGGGAGAGCAGATTCGCTGCGCCGACGCCGCTGCGCGCAAGGCCGACAACGGTCGCCCGTTTACCGTTCAGATCCCGCACCATCCGCCCGGCGCTGCCAGCATAACCCGATACGCAGCACGCCGTGCGCAGACGTCTACGGGGGAACTGCGGCGATCACGAGGATTTTCTTTGCGGAAGCCGCTCATGAAACGCCCTTCTCCGCCGCTTTCTTCCCTTCGTTGGCAAGATTGACGCCGGAGCTCTTCTTCTTGGGCTTCTTGGCGACCGCTGTCTTGACCTTTTTCGCTTTGGCTTTCTTCACGCTCGCCTTTTTGACCGCCGTCTTCTTCACGCCCGTCTTCTTGGCGAGCTTCGCGCTTTTGTACTTTTTCTTCGAGGGAGCAGTGTACGACGCCAGTACGATGGGGCTTTCATTCGCGCTGGTGAAGTAGATCATGGGTTCGGCCTGCTGCGCAAGCACCTCATAGCCTTTCACCAGGAGCATCCTCGAGTCCTGCCAGAGGTCATCCCGCACCGACTCGCCGAGGACCGCGGTGATCAGCGTGCTCTGGTCCCTCGATGCAGCGGAGACGAAGCAGTGGCGGGCCGCCCTCGTGTAGCCCGTCTTTCCGCCGATGAACTCATCATCGGTCCAGAGGAGCTGGTTGGTGTTCTTGACGAAGAGGCGCCTGCCGTCGAGAGAGGACACCTCCTTGGTCCTCGTATTGAGGATCTCCTTGATGAGGGGATAGCTCAACGCCTCTTTCATGACCTTGGCGAGGTCGAAGGCGGTGATGTACTGATTCGGTCCCGGGAGGCCCGAGGCATTGGCGAAACGGGTATTCTCGGCGCCCATCTGCGCGGCCTTCTCGTTCATGAGCGCCACGAACGCCGCCTCGGAGCCCGCAGTCGCCTCGGCGAGGGCGACGGCGGCGCTGTTGACGGACCTCATGAGCGCGAGCGAAAGCATCTCCCGCACCGTATACCGCTCACCCGCCCGGATATAGGGAGACACGGAAGGGGTGTTCGCCGCATTCCTGCTCACTGTTATGATTGTTTCGGGGTGGAGCCGGTCGAGGGCGACCATGGCGGTGACGAGCTTGGTCGTGCTCGCCGGAGGAAGCTTCCAGTTGGGATTCTTCGCATAGAGTATTTTTTCCGTTACGCCGTCGATGACAATGGCAGCCCGTGCGGTTATCTCTTCAGCGCGGACCGCCGGGCCCTGGAAGAGGACCAGGGAGAGGAAGAATGCCGCCACTCCCTGCACGATGCGGAATGCAGGCCGTGATGCGGCGCGGGACACTATTCGACAGGCAGTACGGCATAGTACGTTCATATATCACCTCAGAAGGAACTATTATAACAATACGCGTACGCTAACCACTATACGGAGGTACTCTGCTCCTGTCACCTCAATTTTAAAGATGCCAGGCTGAATAATGCAAGTATTATTCCTATGATCCAGAACCGGACGATCACCTTCGGTTCCTGCCATCCCTTGAGCTCGAAATGGTGGTGCAGGGGCGCCATCCTGAAGATCCTCTTGCCGGTCGACTTGTACGAGGCGACCTGCAGCACCACGGATATGGTCTCGATAACGAAAATACCGCCGACCACGACCAGCACGATCTCGTGCTTCGTCACCACCGCGAGCGTGCCCAGCGCGCCGCCCAGACCGAGGGAGCCGACGTCGCCCATGAAGACCTCGGCAGGATAGGCGTTATACCAGAGGAACCCCAGGGAGGCCCCCAAAAGGGCTCCGCAAAACACGGTGAGCTCGCCGATGCCCGGCAGATAGAGCACCTGCAGATACCGGGCGAACTGCGCATGCCCCGAAAGGTAGACGAGGGCCATGTTCGCAATCGCCGCGATCGCGACGAGGCCGATCGCGAGGCCGTCGATGCCATCGGTGAGGTTGACGGCATTGGACGACCCTACGATGACAAACACGGCAAAGGGTATGTAGAAGACGCCGAGATCGAAAAGCCACCGCTTGAAAAAGGGGATGCTGAGCACCGTATTATAAGGGTCGTGCGGGTTGGCATAGAGGAAGACGCCGATGGCGAAGGCGATAGCCATTTGCGCTCCGAATTTATACCACGCCCGCAACCCCTTCGGGTTCCGCTTGACCACTTTGAGATAATCGTCGATGAACCCGATGGCGCCGAACCCGAGCAGCGCGATCATCACCATCCAGACGTACATGTTCCTGAAGTTGCCCCACATGAGCATGGCGACGGTGAGCGAGGTCAGGATGATGATGCCGCCCATGGTCGGCGTCCCTGCCTTCGAGAGGTGCGTCTTCGGCCCGTCCTCGCGTATCTGCTGGGTCATGCTGATGCGCCGCAGCCACCTGATCATCGGCGGCGCGATGAAAAACGAGACGAGCAGTGCCGTGAGCGCCGCGAGCGACGTCCTGAACGTAATATACCGAAAAACATTGAAGGCGGAGAGATAGCCGTGCATACCGTAGAGGAGCTCGAAGATCACTGCTGCGCCCTCCCCGGTCCGCGATGAGCCGCCTCGACCGCTGCCAGGACCCTTTCCATCCGCATGCCGCGGGACCCTTTGATGAGGACGATGTCTCCCTCTTTCACGATCGAGACCAGCGCCGCAGCAGCATTCTCCGCGGTATCCTCGTGCAGCGCCGTGCCCGTGAATGCGGCGACGGCGTGCGCCATGAGGGGACCGGCGCCGATGACGACAGCGACAGGCAGCTCCGCCATCCAGGCCCCGAGCTTCCGGTGCGCCTCGACGGCGAAGTCGCCGAGCTCGAGCATATCGCCGAGCACGGCTATCGCCCGCCGGGAGCCCTGCTGTCCCGGGCCCGATGCCTGAACGCGCCGCACCAGCTCTTTTACCGATGCCTCCATCGATGAGGGATTCGCGTTGTAGCAGTCGTTCAGATAGGTCACCCCGCCGATCCGCCTGATCTCGAATCGCAGCGCAACGCCGCCGAAGGCCTCGAGTCCTGCCTTGATCTCCTGCAGGGCAAACCCGATCGTAGAGGCGGCTGCGGCTGCGGCGAGGGCGTTGTACACATTGAACAGCCCTGCAAGCCGGAGCTGCACCGCTATCTGTTCACCTCGCGCGACCAGGGAGAACCTCGTCCCCTCGTCGCTGAACACCGTATCTTCGGCCCTGACCGTCGCCTCCGGCTGCTCGATGCCGAAGGTCACCACCGTTCCCTTGAACGTCTCGTTCACCCCTTCCATGAGAAAAGCGTCATCGGCATTGACGACGAGCTTCGTTACGTACGGAGCGATCTCGAGCTCCGCTGCCCTCACCCTCTCGATCGATCCGAACCCCTCGATATGCTCGTAGCCGATATTGGTGACCACGCCGATATCCGGCAGGCCGATGCTGCAGAGCTGGTCCACGTCCCCGGGCCGGTTGGTCCCCATCTCGAGAACCAGTGCGTCGGTATCCCCGCTGATCCGCGTCATGGAAAGGGGCATGCCGATGTGGTTATTGAGATTGCCAGCGGTCTTGAGCACGTTCCAGCGGGTCTCGAGAATCGAGCAGATCAGCTCTTTAGTGGTCGTCTTCCCGTTGCTCCCAACGACAGAGACGACGCTGCCCGCAAACCGCTTCCTCAGGAAGCGCGCCAGATCGTGGAGAGCCCGCAGGGTGTCATCCACCGCGATAAGAACTTTAGGAGCGGCGGCCCTGCCGTCGTAATCCGCACTATGCAATGACGGTTCCTGTGAGAGCGCCTCCATTACGCACTGCGCAGTACGATGTACCAGGGCGCCGCCGGCGACCTTCAGGGCATCTTTGACAAAGTCATGCCCGTCGAAGCGGTCTCCCTTGAGCGCCAGGAAAAGCTCCCCCTCCTTGATTGTCCTCGAATCGATGGATATGCCCGGGAATACGATCTCCGCCGGGGAGAAATCCGGCATGCCGCCGGGAGCGATAGTGAGAGGGATGAGCGTTCCCCCCGTTGCTTCGGCGATATCCTGCGCCTTGATCATGATTAAGCCTGTTACCTCCCGGTTCAGCAAGAGCACTCCTTCGACCGGGCGGAATAGAGCCCGTCATAGGTCGACCCGCCGCCGAACGCCGGCCTGCTGATCGTCCTCCGTATGGCGTTTTCGAGGGCGGTCCGGTCGCTGAAGCCGTGACGGATGCCCTTGATCTCCTGGTAATCCTCGTGCCCTTTCCCTGCCACCAGCACGATATCGCCGGAGGACGCCAGCTCGACCGCCATGCTTATCGCCACGTGCCTGTCGGGTATCACTATATAATTATCGGTTTTTATGCCTTTTTCTATATCCCGTATGATCGCCTTGGGGTCCTCGTTGCGCGGGTTGTCGGACGTGATAATGACGAAGTCGCTCAGTGCGGCGGCAATGGCGCCCATCTTCGAACGTTTTCCCTTGTCCCGGTTGCCGCCGCAGCCGACGACGGTGATGATCTTCCCGTTCCCGGCTCTCCCGGGCTCACCCTCGCCCGGCATCGAGAACCGGCGGCGCTTCACCTTCAGCATGCGCTCCGCTTTCTCGACGAAACGATACGCCTCGAGCAGCTGACGGGCGGTCAGGAGCAGGCGCTCCAGGGCGTCCTCGGTGTGGGCGTAGTCCACGACAGCGAGGAAATCCTGTCCCACGTCGACCTTTTCGAACCTTCCTTTCACCAATCCTGCCATAGCAATTCCCTCCCTTATTACCGGAAATGGTATTCCGAGCATTCGCGCAGCGCTCACTGCGGAAAGAATGTTGTAGAGATTCGTGGTTCCTACGAGAGGAGAGGTCATTGCAGCCTCCAGCACCGCATCCCCCTGCTCCTTGAGCCTTACGGTGAAAGATAATCCCTTGAAGGTCGATTTCACCCCGCTGACGGTAACGTCGGCATCGGCATTCTCGACGGCATAGGAGAGCGTGCGCGTCCCCCGCTCCCTGAGCGTCTCGAGAAGGCGGCGGCCGTACGCATCATCGGCATTGACCACGGCAAAGCCGCCGGCGGCGAGCAGCTCGGTAAAGAGCCTCTCCTTTGCCTCGAAATAAGCATCCATTGTCTTGTGGAAATCGAGATGGTCCCTCGTCAGGTTGGTAAACACCGCGCCGGCGAACCGCGTATGCGCCACCCGCTTCTGCGCCAGCGCATGCGACGAGACCTCGGTAACGATATGGCTGCAGCCCCGGTCAGCCATCTCCCGGAGCAGGGCCTGGAAGTCGGGGGCCTCCGGCGTCGTATGGGGCGCAGCCGCAACGGTATCCCTGATCAGGTACTGTATGGTCCCGATCAGGCCGACCGCCTTGCCCCACTGCTCGAGAATGGCCTTGATCAGGTAGGAGGTGGTCGTCTTCCCGTTCGTGCCCGTAATACCGACGACCGTGAGCTGCTCGGACGGCCTGCCGTAGAAGGCATGCGACAGCCGCGCCATCGCATCACGTATATCGTCGACGCCTATCCAGACCGCATCGCGAAAGCGGTCTTGCAGGCCCGTATCAATGCTCCCTTTTTCGTACACGACAGCCGCGGCGCCGCGCTCGAACGCGTCCTCGATGAAGTCATTGCCGTTGACCCGCTCGCCCTTTACGGCAACGAACAGCCAGCCTTTACCGGCTTTGCGGGAGTCGCAGGTTATCCCGGCGATGATCCGCCTGTCGTCTCCGCATACCGTATCGCCCTTCCCTATGATATCTCTCACTCTGATTTTGTTCATATGCACGCTCCCCCCGTCGATGGTGACGCTCATCTGCCTGCGATGGCGCTGCCGCCCGTCGAAACGAGCAGCAGCCGCTTCTCCGCTGCATCGTCCCTGGGCACACTGAGATAGGACAGGGACTCATCGGCGATCTTCTTGAATACAGGCCCTGCCACGACCCCGCCGTAATGGGCGCCCTTAGGCTCGTGGATCACGACGATCATCGCGAGCTTGGGGTCATTGGCGGGAACGAACCCGACAAAAGAGCTCACGAACTTGTCCTTGGAATACCGCTTCGTCTTGGGATCCATCAGCTGCGCCGTTCCGGTCTTTCCCGCCACTGCGTTGCCGTCGACAGCCGCGCCCGTCGCCGTCCCTCCCTCCTCGGTCACGGTCTGGAGGATACTCCTGAAGGTCGCCACCGCCTTTTCGGAAAGGATCCTCTTTGCTTCCGGCACAGCCCTGTAGACCGGGATACCGTCGGGAGAGAGGACCGCGGCAACGACATAGGGTTTGACGAGGGAGCCGCCGTTGGCGATCGCGGCGTACGCGCGCAGCACCTGGAGCGGCGTTACCGCTACCTCCTGTCCGATCGAGATCGAGCCGATGGACATGCCCGACCACCGCTCCGGCGGCCGCACCCACCCCGATACCTCACCGGCGAGATCGATGCCGGACTTTTCGGCAAACCCGAAGCGCCTGATATAGTCGTAGACCTTCTCGCGGCCCAGCGCAAGACCGATTTTTATTGTACCGACATTCGAGGACTTCTGTATAACCTCCTTGAAGGAGAGCACGCCGTGGCGGTGGGCGTCCTTGATCTTCCTGCCGCCGACTTCGATATGCCCGGCGCTGCAGTCGAACTTCGTCGACGGCGCCACGATCCCTTCCTCGAGCGCCGCCATGCCGACGACCACCTTGAAGGTGGAGCCCGGCTCGTAGCAGTCCGTGATGGCCCTGTTCCTCCGCTGCTCCGGGCCGACCTCGGAAGGGTCGTTGAGATCGAAGGTGGGCCTGTTCGCCATGGCGAGGATCTCGCCGGTGTAGGGGTCCATCATGACCGCGGTAGCCGAGGCGGCCCTCCAGTGCTCGGCAGCGGCATCGAGATTCTTCTCGAGGATATACTGCAGTCCCTCGTCGATCGTCAGCACGACGTTGTTGCCGCGGAGCTCCTTGCTGACGCCGTCGGAAAGGACGTTGCCCCTGGCGTCCCTGAGTATGGCCTTTGTCTCTCCGCCCTGTGCCGAGAGGGCGCGGTCGAGCTTCTGCTCCACGCCCTCGAGCCCGTTATTGTCGATACCCACGAAGCCGATGACCTGCGAGGCGAGGCTCCCTTTGGGATAGAAGCGTTTGGCATCCGCGACAAAGCCGATGCCTCTCAATTTCATATCGCGCAGCTTTCTCGTCTCGTCGATGCCCACCTTGCGTTCGATCCAGCTGAACCTTCCCTTGCTATCCATCTTTGCGAGGATCGCCTCGGGCCTCTTGCCGGTCGCCTGGGAGAGGGCGGCGGCAAGGCGCTCGCGGTCATTGACCTCTGCCGGATCGCAGTAAATGGACTCTGTCTCGACGTTGATGGCGAGCTCGCGGCCCCTCCGGTCGAAGATGACGCCGCGCTTGACCGGGATCGTCTCCTTCTTGAGCTGCTGCCCTTTCGCCTTTGCCAGGAACCACTGGTGGTTGATGAGCATGATGTCGACAAGCCGGGCGATCACCGCAATAAAGCCGGCGGTGATGAGCACGCTCAGTATGATCGGTCTCGCCTTCATCGATTCCCCGCTTCCCTTACTTCGAGAAAAACCATACTGCAATGCCCCAGAGCGCCAGCCCGCAGGAGATCGCTGCCAGCGAAAGTTCGAAGAACCGGGCGTCTCTCTCTTCGCTTTTCTGCACGGTACGCTCCCCGCTCTCCTCGGGCGCGTCCGGTCTCCTCATCCCGCTCTCCGCATCCGCCGGGCGCATCAGTGTGTCCTCCGGGCGCCGGCCTCATGGGCCGCCAGCGACGTCTTGTAGGCCTTGCGGTCCTTCTGCTCCTGGACGTACACCACCTTGACCCTGTCGGGAAAGGCGAAACCCGTGCCGTCGGCTGCCGCATGCTCGAGCCTGCCGACAGAGAGCAGGTTCGCGCGTGCGGCGAGCAGCCCCTTGCGGTCCTTCGTAAGCTCCGCCCTCTTTTTTTCGAGATGACTGAGCGTGTATTCCATCGAGACGACGCTCGAGCGGAGCCAGACGACGCTGAATATCATGACCAGCAGCGCGAGCAGCATTACCGGTTTGAGCAGACATACGATCCAGCTCCTCTTCCTGCCTCTCATAGTTTTTCGACCCCCCTCAGTTTCGCACTTCTCGACGAGGGGTTCGCCCTCATTTCGTCGGGTCCGGGGCTCACCGGTTTTTTGGTGAGCAGCCGTACCCGCCCCTCCCGGGCGCGGTCGCGCATCAGGTTCTTCACGATCCGGTCCTCGAGGGAGTGGTACGAAATGACGCAGAGCCTTCCGCCGGAGGCGAGCACCTCCAGGGCCGACGAAAGCCCCTCCTTCAGTTCATCGAGCTCCTTATTCACTTCGATCCGCAACGCCTGGAATGTCCTCGTAGCAGGGTGCGTCTTGCCCCTTCCTCCGTACACCTCCAGGACGAGATCGGCGAGCTCTTTCCCGGTGGCAATCGGCGCCTTCTTCCTGCGGGCGACGATCGCCCTTGCTATTCTCCTCGCTGCGGGCTCCTCGCCGTATTCGCGCAGGATCCTTTCCAGGTCCCGCTCGGAATATCTGTTCACCACCTGCCACGCGTCGAGCGCCTGGGAGGTATCCATTCTCATGTCGAGCCGCTCTTCCGAAAGAAAGCTGAATCCCCGCTCGTGCCGTTTCAGCTGGAGCATCGAAACGCCCAGGTCGAAAAGGGCGCCGTCAACGGCGCTTGGAGCGAGGGCCTGCAGAATATCCTTGAGGTCCGAGAAGCTCCCTTTGACGAGGCGGACCCGGCCATTGCCGAGCCGCTCGCGGGCAGCGGCGAGGGCGTCGTCGTCCCGGTCGATGCCGACCAACCTGCCCGTCGGGCCGAGCCGCCCGAGGATTTCAGCGGAGTGGCCTCCGAGCCCTACCGTCGCGTCCACATAAACTCCGTCGTCCCTGACTTGAAGCATCTCCATTGTTTCCCTCAACAAGACCGGTGTATGGATCATCTCCTAGAGGCCGTATCCGGCAAGCACCGATTCGAAGGCCCTGGCATCCACCTTTTTGGGATCGGTCACCGTATCCCATTCGCTCCTGTCCCAGACCTCGATCTTATCCAGCTGCCCGACGATGACCACCTCGGCCGCAATGCCGGCGTCCTCTCGATGCGATGCGGGGATAAGGACCCTTCCCTGCTTGTCGACCTCGCACTCGAGGGCCGAGGCGATGACCCGCCTGAGAAAATACTTCACCGCCTCCTCCATCCTGGGCATTGCCCGTATCTTCTCCTCCAGCCGGTTCCACTCGTCGAGGGGATAGATATGGAGGCACTTGTCAAAGGCAGCATTGGTGATATATAGTTTGGAATTATTGTATTTTGTAAGGATGATATCGCGTAAAGGAGCAGGGATGATGAGTCTCCCTTTCGGATCCAATGAGTAGTGGTATTTACCTAAAAACGAGGTCACCGATCCATTCTCCTCCACTTTCTACCACTTTTTACCACTCCATATTATGTGTTCGTTATCGGCGGTGTCAAGGAAAAAATTAATTTTTTTTAAAGCTTCCATATCTTGTGGCATCGCCATGGGATAAAACACTAAATATTGCGCATCAAGCTCAGAAATAGGGAATAATTAAAGTGTTTTCCGATGATCTGACCGAAGAGCTGGACCGGTTGCGGCGGGAGCACCTGTTCCGGCGCATCGAGGACCGCGGACCGGCCCGAAGCATGCAACGCCCGTCGCGGATATCCCTCGGCGGGAGGGAGTACATTAATTTCGCGTCCAACGATTACCTGGGTCTCTCCCTTCACCCGGCGCTCGGCGATGCGGCGAAGCAGGCGGTTGATACGTACGGGTTCGGGGCAGGCGCATCACGGCTTCTCGCCGGGGGCACCGAGGCACATGCGGAGCTGGAGCGGGCAATCGCCCGGTTCAAGGGAGCGGAACGGGCGCTGCTCTTCAATTCGGGATATACGGCGAACCTCAGCGCCATACCCGCACTCGCCCGCGAGGGAGACGTCCTGTTCAGCGACGAGCTGAATCACGCGAGCATCATCGACGGATGCCGCCTGAGCAGGGCGAGAGTGGTCGTTTACCGCCACCGGGATATGGACCACCTCGATGCGCTCTTGAAGCGCGAGAAGGGGCGAAGGAGCATTATCATCACCGACTCCGTATTCAGCATGGACGGCGATATCGCGCCGCTCCCGGAGCTCTGCAGCCTCTGCCGCACCCATGGCGCGCTGCTCTATATCGATGACGCGCACGGCACCGGCGTGCTGGGAACAGGCAGGGGCGCCCTCGCCCATTTCGGCATCCCTGCCGCACCGTGGATCGTTCAGATGGGGACCTTCTCGAAGGCGTTCGGCTCGTTCGGCGCCTTCATCGCAGCGGGAAGCGACTGCATCGAGTGGCTCATCAACACCGCCCGCGGATTCATCTTCTCGACGGCGCTGCCAGCCGCTGCTGCCGCGGCGTCGCATGCGGCGCTGTCGCTCGTCGAGGAGCGGGCCGACCTAGTCGCAGCGCTCTGGCGCAACCGCGAAGCGCTGGTGAGGGGCGTACAGGAGCAGGGATTCGATATCCTGCAGAGCGAAACCCCTATCGTCCCGGTCGTCGTGGGCGATCTGGCCATGACGGTGCAGTGCGCTGAGGCGCTGCGGAAGCGCGGTGTTTACGCGCCCGCCATACGGCCGCCGACCGTGCGCGTGGCGCGCCTGCGCGTAACGGTCACCGCCGCACACGAGCCGGCGGACATCGATGCGCTGCTCGAAAGCCTGGGGCGGTTCCGCTGAGCGGCGAATTTACTCTGAAATTATTTTTCTGCTATAGTCTCTTATGAATTATCCCGCAGGGTATATATCGGTCATAGGCGCAGGGAGCTGGGGGACGACGCTCGCAGCCCTGCTCGCGGAAAAGGGATACGACGTGGTCCTCTGGGCGCGCGAGGCGGAGCTCGTCAGGGATATAAACGAGAAGCGGGTCAACACCCTCCATCTCCCCGGCGTCACCCTTCCTGCGCAGATACGCGCAACGGCAGACATCGTCGAGGCCGTGGCCGAAGCCCGCTATATCGTCAGCGTCGTGCCTACCCAGTATATCCGCGCTGTCTTCACTCCCCTCGCCTCTCACCTCCGTACCGAGGCGGTCATCGTCAGCGCATCGAAGGGCATCGAGATCGACACGTTCCTGACCCCCTCCCGGATACTCACGGAGATCACGGGGAAGCCGGTCTCGGCCCTCTCGGGTCCGAGCTTCGCGCAAGAGGTCATCGCGCACCTGCCCACCGCGGTGACGCTCGCAACGGACGACAAGAAGACAGGGCTGCTGCTCCAGGAAATCTTTACCACCGATTACTTCAGGGTCTATACCCATGACGACCTCATCGGCGTCGAGATCGGCGGCGCGCTCAAGAACGTCATTGCGATCGCCTCGGGCATCTGCGACGGGCTGCGGCTCGGCCACGACGCGCGGGCGGCGCTCATCACCCGCGGCCTGAGCGAGATGGCGCGGCTCGGCGTAAGCATGGGCGCCAAAGCCGTCACCTTCTCCGGGCTCAGCGGCCTCGGCGACCTGGTGCTTACCTGCACCGGCTCGCTGTCGAGGAATTATACGGTGGGGTACAAGCTCGGCCAGGGCAAGCGGCTGGCGGAGATCACCGCGGAGACGGCGTCGGTGGCCGAGGGCGTCACCACCACGCTTGCGGCGCATGAGCTTTCGCGGAAGAGGCGTATCGATATGCCCATTGTCGAACAGGTGCACCTCACCCTTTACCAGGACAAGTCGCCGGCAGCTGCGGTGCGGGATCTCATGCACCGCTCCTTGAAGACAGAGTTCTACTGATGCCCGCGCTTTCTCCTGTCAATAGGCCTCGGTTATCGGTATAATAAGAACAGAGGCATAGAATGGACCCGTCGAAGAAACAAGTGCAAGAGCGCCGTACAGACGGCCACGAGAGCACACCGGGCAGCGAAGCCTGTGATGCGGCTCCTTCAGCCGCTGCCGTCCCTGTCCTTTCGGACGACGAGTTCTACGGCCTGTCCGTCGGCACGTGAGGGCCGAGCTGAAGGCCCGGGCGGCCCGTGCTGACGGTTTTCGGATACGAAAGCACTGCGCGTCTCCCTGCATGAAACGACCGCAATGAAAAAGATCCCGATCCCCGATCGCCACAGATTTCCCGACGACGAGAAAAGACTCTCCTGGCTTCCCCTCCTCCTCGATGCGTACGCCGTCGTCGACGAGGGAATCTCTGCCGCGGTGCGGAAAAGAGAGCGTGAGCAGGCTGCAGCGCTCGCCTGCGGGCAGGGGTGCAACGTCTGCTGCCGTGTCCTCAAAGATATTCCTGTCTACCCGCTCGAGCTCGTCGGCATCTACTGGTTCGCGATCGAAAAGATCGCCGGCCCCGACCGGGCGCTGCTCAAAAAGCAGTTCCTGAACCACGCCCGGTGGGCAGCCTGCCCCTTTCTGCTGCACGGGCTCTGCTCCCTCCACCCGCTCCGGCCCATGGCATGCCGGCAGTTCAACGTCTTCAATAAACGCTGTGAGGAGGGAGAAGACCCCTATCACACCAGGCGGGGAGATGTCCTCACGCCGATCGAGGAGTATGTCCACCAGGCCTTCTTCATCACGCTCCCCTTTTACGGCGTGACGGATGAATCCAATAAGGCGCATGTCATAAAAAACAACCTCATCCACACCCATGCCCGCGTTCTCCAGTCCCTCCCCTGGCACGAGCTCGCCGCCAGAATGGACGACTTCGATTTCAAGCACCGCTGAGGCGGTCTTCCGTTTGCCATCGCGTCCCCGCCCCTGCTACAATTGCTTATGTTTCATTCTTGCGCTCGTGATAGTGCGCGTTCTACTGGTGCGGAGACATGGAGAGAGAAAAGATAGAGCGGCTGCTTAAAAAGGTACGGGAGGGCACGCTGCCGGTCGGTGAGGCGGTGGAGGCGCTCAAGCACCTTCCCTATGAGGATATCGAGGTCGCCACTGTCGACCACCACCGGAGCCTGCGCAACAATATCCCGGAGGTCATCTTTGCCCAGAACAAGAGCGTCGATGATGTCGTCGCCATCGCCCGCACCATGCTCAGGCGGGCCGGCCGATTCTTCATCACCCGGGCTTCGGAAGAGATGCATCGCGCCCTCGCCATGGAGAAGGCGGTCTTTTACCCTGCGTCCCGGGTCATCGCCTGCGGCGCAGCGCGCGCCGGGAAGGGACAGGTGCTCGTCATTTCAGCAGGAACCTCCGACGCTCCTGTTGCGGAAGAGGCGGAGGTGACCGCCTCGTTCCTGGGCAGCAGGACGGAGCGGCTCGTCGACGTCGGGGTAGCGGGCATACACCGCCTCCTCAGCAGAAGGGCGGTCATGGAAAAGGCACGGGTCATCGTCGTGGTGGCGGGAATGGAAGGCGCCCTCCCCTCGGTAGTAGGAGGGTTGACGGACAAGCCGGTCGTCGCCGTACCGACCTCGGTCGGGTACGGCACGAGCCTCGGGGGGCTCACCGCGCTCTTCGCCATGCTCAATTCCTGCGTGCCCGGCCTGGCGGTGGTCAATATAGACAACGGCTTCGGCGCCGGATGCCTCGCCCATAAGATCAACATAATGGGACGGCCGGACCAGCGCGCAAAAAAATAAGACCGAAGGGAAACCCCTTCGGTCTTACTGTTTGACTGTCTCTTTCGCTAAACGACCGTTTAGCAGGCAGGTCCTCAGCCGCCGCCGAAGCCTCTGCCGAACCCCGAACCGAGAGACGAGCCGCCGCCTGTGGGGCAGCAGCTGAAGGAAGACAGCTTCTTCTTTACCTCGTTCGCACCGCACTTCGGGCACTTTGTATCGCTCTCCCGTGCAGTGATGCTCTGGTAGACAGAAAAAGACTCCTTGCACCGCGTGCAGGCATATTCATAAATCGGCATCCTTCACGCACCTCCTTAACCGTTGTTGCCTAATAATTGCACATTTTCGAAATCAAAGTCAAACAGGCCTCTCCTTACTCGTTGAATTTATTAAGTCTTTCGACATGCCGCCGATATTCCCCGTTCTGGAAGAGGGAGAGGAGGTCATGCAGCCTGAACGGCTTCGAGAGAAAAGCCTGCGCTCCCGCCCTGAGGAGCTCGCCCGCTTCGCAATAAGCGCTGATCCCGATGATGAAGAGGTGCGGATAGCGCTCACGGAGGATCGCGACCAGCTCCGCTCCGTTCAGCTCGGGCATGACATAATCGCTGATAACAACATCACAGTGCTGCTTCTGCAAAAAGTCGAGCGCCTGCCTCCCGTTATTGACGCCGTGGACGATAAACCCCTCGATATGCAGGAATTCTTTCAGGAGCTCGATCACTGCTTCATTGTCATCAACCACCAGCACCGTTCTCTGTTCTGTCATAAATTCCCCCAAAAAGATAATCATGTATTTTTACTACTATCAGTTGTATTTGTCAATATGCTGCAACCAGAGCTTGCTAGATTTTTGGCACGCGCTCGTTTAGAGTGTCTTATGACTAAAAATTCGAAAAAAGGCATCGGCCAGACCATAAAGGGGCTGAGAAAGGTGCGGGGCATATCCCAGATGGAGCTCGCCGAGAAGATCAACGTCTCTTACCAGCAGATCCAGAAGTACGAAAAAGGCGTCAGCAGTATCAGTGTGGACCGGTTGAAACAGATCGCCCGGGCCCTCAACGTGCCGACAAGCTCCTTTTTCATGAATGATCGTGATGTCGTTGCCGAAACACCGGCGCCGTATGGGAAGATGACCGATGACGAGCAGCAGCTGCTCCAGATGTTCAGGGAGATCAGGGACAATAAGGTTGAAGAGAGCGCTGCTCGAGTTTCTCAGGTCCATAGCGAAGTGACCAGCCGGCAGGCCGTTTTCGAGAGCCCGACTGTCTCCCGCCCCGTAGCTCCTCGCGGAATCGTGGTATACTGCAACGCACTCTACTACTCTCGTTTCCACAAGGAGGAAAGCATGCCATGAGTCGGATACCCGGCCTGTTGCTTGCAGTAATACTCCTGTTCGGCGCCGTACCGGCACGCCCTGCCGAAGCGGAGATCATCCTCGCCTCGACGACGAGTACCGAAAACTCCGGCCTTTTCGGTTATGTCTTGCCGCTCTTTGAGAAGAAGACCGGCATCAAGGTGAAGGTTGTCGCCCGGGGCACCGGAGCCGCCATCGAGATGGGCAAGCGGGGCGATGCCGATGCAGTGTTCGTCCATGCAAAAGAGCAGGAGCTGAAGGCGGTCGAGGAAGGGGAGTTCGTGAACCGCCACGATGTCATGTACAACGATTTTGTCATCATCGGGCCGACCAATGATCCGGCAAAGATCGAGGGCACTAAATCGGCTGCCGATGCTTTCAGGAAAATAGCTGAAAGCGGGACCGCCTTTGTTTCAAGGGGGGACAACTCCGGTACGCATACGAAAGAACTAGCCATCTGGAAAAAGGTCGGCACAGAGCCGAAGGGACAGAAGTGGTATCTCGAAGTCGGCCAGGGCATGGAGAAGACCCAGAGGATCGCCGACGAGAAGCGTGCCTACACGCTTACCGACCGGGGCACCTGGCTTGCAACGAAAGATAAAGATAAGCTCGATATGGTCATCGTCCTCGAAGGCGACCCGCTCCTCTTCAACCAGTACGGCGTGATGGCGGTCAATCCGCAGAAGCACAAGCACGTGAAGTATAAAGAGGCTATGGCCTTCGTGAACTGGATCGTTTCTGAAGAGGGACAGCAGGCGGTCGCTTCCTTCAGGGATAAAAACGGCAACCCGCTCTTCATTCCGAACGCACGGTAAAAGGGGAGCTGATGCTGGTGATGAGCAGGGGGGGCTATGCGGTTTTGAGGGGAATTCCTGGCTCTGGTGCAGCCCATAAAGGCGGAGCCTTTGGGGCGAACCACCAGTGCGGGGGTATCTACGAGGATCGAGTTCAACACCCTTTGCTCTGGAGCAAACGAAGAATAATTCCCCTCAAAACCGCATAGCCCCCCCTGCTCACATAGGGCAATTGCACAAAAGAGCCCGGAGAGGGAGCGAGGCCCTCTGCAACAGACCCTCTCCGCTCTGTGTTTCCGTTATAATAGTGATCTATGGATTTTATCCTCAAAAGTTTTCACGAAGCCTTTGAGCTCATCGTCGGTCTCGATCCCGAGCTGCTCCGCATCATCCTCCTTTCGCTGGCGGTCTCGGGCACGGCCCTCGTCATAGCGACCCTGATCGGCCTTCCGCTGGGCGCGCTCTTCGGGCTGAAGAACATCCCGGCCCGGGGGCTGCTCGTCAGCATCGTGAATACCTTCATGGGACTCCCCCCGGTGGTGGTGGGTCTTTTCGTATACCTCATGCTCTCGAGGCGCGGGCCCCTCGGTTTCATGGGACTGCTCTATTCACCCGGCGCCATGATCATCGCCCAGACCATCCTCGCTCTTCCCATTGTCACGGCCCTCTGCCACTCCGCTCTTATCAATGTCGATCCGGTCATCAAGCAGGCTGCCCGCACCCTCGGCGCCACGCCGCTGCAGGTGGCGGCGACGGTTATCAGAGAGGCGCGGTACGGCATCATGTCCGGGGTCATCGCCGCCCTGGGAAGGGTGATGGCCGAGGTGGGAGCGATCCTCATGGTCGGGGGGAACATAGCGGGCTACACAAGGGTGATGACCACTACCATCGCCCTCGAGACGGACAAGGGGAATTTCGAGCTCGCCCTCGCCCTGGGCATGCTCCTGCTGCTCCTCTCCCTGCTCATCAACGCCTCGCTGCATATCGTCCAGAAGAAAGGAGCGATCCCGGCTACGCGATGAGCCTTATCCTCTCGGCAGACCATCTCTGGAAAAGCCATAACGGCAGGGACATCCTCAGGGACTGCTCGTTCACGTTCGACAAGGTCGGGACCTATGTCCTCACCGGCCCCAACGGCTGCGGCAAATCGACCTTTCTCAGGATCTGCGCCATGGTGGAGCCCCCGGACAGAGGCGCGGTGCGTTTTTTCTCGGGCGGCGACCCGGTCGCGCCCGGTCTCGACCTCACACGGCGCATGACGCTCGTGCTGCCGAAAGTCGGTGTGTTCAACACCTCGGTCTTCAATAATGCCGCCTACGGTCTGAAGGTCAGGAAAGCGACGGGAACGGTGATCGAGGAGCGGGTCGGGAGGTGTCTGGAGCTCGTCGGGCTCGCGCATAAGAGGAACCAGAACGCCCTTACTCTTTCGAGCGGTGAGACGCAGCGGCTCGGCATCGCCCGGGCGCTCGCACTCTCACCGGAGATCCTTTTCCTCGACGAGCCGACCGCCTCGGTGGATCAGAAAAATACCGTCCTCATCGAGGACCTCATACTCACCATGAAGCAGCAGCGTACGGTACTGGTCATCATGACCACGCACGACAGGGCGCAGGCCGCGCGTCTCGCCGACTCCCTGCTCGTTATGGACGGGGGCGCCATACAGCGCCGAAGTTGACACCCCCCTGCTCATTTGCTATATATGAAGTAGGAGAAGGCTTCTTGGAACATCCCTTCGGCAGGCAGCGCACATACCGCTTCTCGTTCATTGTCACCGCCCCGCTCAGGTCTGAACAGCACTGCTGCTACAACTCGGCAGCGCCTTTGGCGCTATGGCAGCATTTTCGAGCACGGCTTCCGGAGGAGAGCACCCGCTCCTCCCCTCACTGCGAGTAGTAACCGGGAACGTGGAAGAATTTCCCCTCACCAAGCCACCACAACAAGGAGGTACGCTATGTTGTCATGGGCCATCATCTTCCTGATCGTCGCCATCATTGCAGGGATATTCGGCTTCGGCGGGATCGCCGGCACCGCGGCATGGATCGCAAAGGTGCTGTTCGTCATCTTTCTGGTCCTCTTCCTGGTATCCCTCATCTTCGGCCGGAGATCGCGCATATGACCGACGCCGCCTCTCGCACCTGCGCGCCGGGGCATATCCGCAATCGGTATCCTGAGTGACCATTAACCCGGCTGGGGGTTAATGGTCATTTCCTATTCGGCGCGCTTGCCCTCAGCAGCAAGCCCTTCCAGGGCCCTCCGGTCCAGAAGGGTAATGCGCCGCCCCTGGACCTGGATTATTCCCTGGCTGCTCAGCTTGCCGAGGATCCTCGATATCGTCTCGGGAATGGTCCCCAGAAGGCTCGCCAGCTGGCCCTTCGTGATGGTCAATTCCAGCTCACCCGAGCCGTCTTCGCGATCGCTCAGATAGAGCAGGTAGGCTGCCAGCCTGCCCGGCACCTCTTTGAGGGAGAGCTCCTCGACGAGACGGGTCAGCTGCCTGAGCAGCCGCGAAAGCTCGGCGAGCATGTTCATGGCGAGGGAGGGGTCTTTTTTGATGAGATCGAGAAAGCCCGACCGGGGGAAAAAGAAGACGCGGCTCTTCTCGATAGCCTCCGCATGAGCGGGATAATGGCCGCCGGCGAACATCGGCACCTCGCCGAAGGTCTCTCCCGGTCCCATGATATGGAGGATCTGCTCTTTTCCTTCAGAAGATATCTTGAATATCTTGACCCGCCCCGAGGCGACCACGTAAAAGCCGGTCGCCTCTTCGCCCTCGGTGAATATCGCCTGCCCCTTGCCGAAGACCTGGTCGACCATCATGGTCACCACCTCTTCGAGCTGCTCCTCCTGCAGGCCGTGAAACAGCGGAATCGCTGCAACCATATCCGTAATGCCCATGCTATCCCTCCTTGCGGGCTCTTCGCGGCGATAGGCCTGTCGAAAAGTCCCGAGCCCGGCATACCGGCGCCTCCCTGCAACGAGAAAAAGAGCCCTTTGATTTAAGTCAATGCAGGGTGAAACGGCCCTCCGATAGAATAACACTAAGGGGAGCGGCAAGAAAATCGTGCGGCGCTCCCGCATATGGCAAAGCGAATAAGCGTGCTTTATAATTAAAGTAGCCCGGAGGGACTCATGAAGACGAAGAGAAAGATCATCGAGATTGACGAAGCGCTCTGCAACGGCTGCGGGCAGTGTGTCACGGATTGCGCCGAAGGGGCGCTCAAGGTAGTCGACGGCAAGGCGCGCCTCGTAGCGGAAGTTTTTTGCGACGGCCTCGGGGCCTGCATCGGCGGCTGCCCGACCGGCGCCCTGCAGATCATCGAGCGGGATGCGGACGAGTTCGACGAGAAGGCGGTCGAAGAGCACCTGAAGCAGCAGGAGACGGCAGGCCAGAAGCACTCCCCCCACCCTGCTCCGGTGCAGGGGGGCTGCCCCGGAAGCCGCATCCAGATGTTCGGCGGCTCGCCCTGCAGCGAGGCGAACAGGCCGGTTGCACAGGGTCCGGGCGCATCGGCGCTCTCCCACTGGCCGGTGCAGATCAGGCTGGTGCCGCCTGCAGCGCCGTTCCTCAAGGGAGCAGACCTCCTGGTCGCTGCGGATTGTACGCCGGTGGCGTATCCCCGCTTCCATAGCGAGCTGCTGAGAGACAGAGTAGTCATGCTCGGCTGCCCCAAGTTCGACGACGCCGATCAGTATATCCAGAAATTTACCGATATCTTCAGGACGGCGGGCGTCAAGAGCGTCACGATCGTCACCATGGAGGTCCCCTGCTGCTCACGGCTCCCCCATATCGTCGAACGGGCCATGGCGATCGCAGGGAAGAGCATCCCCGTTGAAGAGGTCGTCATCAGCACACGGGGAGAGATCATCAACCGGAAAAAGGCGGCGGTATAGGTGTAGCTTTTAGCGGTCAGCATTCAGCATCGCACGCTCTCGCGTTCCAGGCATATCGGATTCTTCATTCCATCACTGAATGCTGAGCGCTGGCCGCTCCAAAGGAGGTCTGCCATGCAGCTCGGTCCGGGAACAAAGATCGACGACCTGCTGAGCGCCTATCCCTTTCTCCTGGACTTTCTCCTCGGGCAATCCCCCCAGTTCAGGCTTCTGCAGAGCTCGGTGATGAGAAAAACCGTCGGCAAAGTGGCTACCGTAAGCCAGGCAGCGGCCATCGGCGGCATCGATCCCGCTCTGCTGCTGCGCGGCATTGCTGCCGAGATCAAGGACAAGACGGGAGAGAGCGTCGCCATAGCCGGTGACGGCGCCGAGGCCGGGGGAGCGGCATCCGAAAAGGCGCCTCACTCCGCGGCAGAGCGGCAGGCGCTGCTCAAAGAGATCATCAGGGACCTCCACAGGGGGGTGGATGTCGCCATCCTCAAACAACGGTTTCACGATCTGGTGAAGGATGTCGAACCTTCCGATATCGCACAGATGGAGCAACGCCTCATCGAGGAGGGGATGCCGGAGACCGAGATAAAACGCCTCTGCGACCTGCATGTAGACGTATTCAAGGCATCTCTCGACAAGAAGGAGCCGCTCCTCGCTCCCCCCGGGCACCCGGTGCATACGTTCATGCTCGAAAACCGGGCGGCCGAAGACATACTCCACGAGCTCACCGCGCTTCTCGACAAGATATGCACCGCCGGCGAGGAAGAGTTTTTCGCATGGTACAAGGGCAACCTGGAGGAGCTCATCCATAAGCTCTCCCGGATCGACCTGCACTACCTGAGAAAAGAGAACCAGCTCTTCCCTCTCCTCGAGGCCCACGCTATAAAAGGACCTACCGAAGTCATGTGGGCTATCCATGATGATATACGGGACGAGCTCAAGAAGGCCGCAGCGCAGCTCGAAACGCTCCAGGCCCGCGATGCGCTCACCACCATAAAGGGCCTTGTGAAAGCGATAGGGGACATGATCTACAAAGAGGAGCACATCCTCTTTCCCCTCGCAATGAAGACGCTCTCGGATGCCGACTGGCAGAGAGTGCGCAGGGGAGAGGAGGAGATCGGCTACGCCTGGATCACGCCCCAGGAGGGGTGGGTTTCGGGCGATGCAGCCGTCGCTCCGCCTGCAACGGCTGCTGCTCCGGGGTTCCTCGACCTCAGTGTGGGCCGGCTGACGCCGGAGCAGGCGGACCTGATACTGACCCATCTGCCGGTGGAGCTTTCGTTCGTGGACGAGCATGACGAAGTCAGGTACTATTCCCAGGTGAAGGAGAAGATATTCCCGCGGAGCCCCGCCGTGATCGGCAGGAAGGTCCAGAACTGTCATCCTCCGAAGAGCCTCCACATGGTCCAGAAGATTATCGATGCATTCAGGGCGGGCACGAGAGATGTCGCCGATTTCTGGATCGAAATGAACGGCAGGTTTGTGCATATCAGGTACTTTGCGGTTCGCGACGCCGGGGGCGCCTACCGGGGGACGCTCGAGGTCGTGCAGGATGCGACAGATATCCGCACTCTCACCGGCCAGAAGCGGCTGCTCGATTGGGATTAGCCAAGGGTATCGAAAAAGCAGACCCTGTTCCGCCCGCTCTCCTTCGCTGCATAGAGCGCGCGGTCAGCCTGCCCGATGATCGTATCCGGCTGGAGCTCCTCCAGCCCGGGAGACGTCGCGATCCCGATGCTGATCGTAACGGGAATCCGCTCCTCCCGGCAGAAGAACCGCTCGCCCTGCACCGCGTTCCGCAGCTCTTCGCCCAGCGCGGCAGCGGCATCCCGGCCGGTATTCGACATGAGGATGATGAACTCCTCTCCACCGTATCTTCCCGTAATGTCCTCTCTTCTGGCAGTTATGAGCAGGATCTCCGCGAGGTGCCGCAAGACCTCATCCCCGCAGCGGTGGCCGTGGGTATCGTTGATCCGCTTGAAATGGTCGATGTCGAGCATCATCACCGAAAGGGGCTCATGGTAGCAGGCCGACCACGACAGCTCCTCATTCAGCCGCGCCGTGAAGAAGTTCCGGTTGTAGAGGCCGGTGAGATAGTCGTGGTCCATCATCTCCTCGATCTCCTTGGACTTCCGCCTGAGGTAGAGGATATTCCTGAGACGCGCGATGACCTCTTCCTTGAAGTAGGGCCGGGATATGTAGTCGTAAGCGCCGAGCTGATAGCCGCGGGCGAGAGTCTTCTGCCCTCTCCTCATACTGATGAGAATCACCGGGATATCCCGCGTCGAGGGAGCGGACTTCAGCTTCTCGAGAATCTTCAGGCTGCAGGCATCGGAAAGGTGCGCAGGAAGGAAAATGACATCGGGAGCTTCGTGATAAACCCTGTCGATGATATCGCAGCCGTTCCGGACGAAGCAGCACGAATACCCTTCGTCCTGGAGCATTCGCCCCAGGATACCTTTGGTCTCAGCGGTCGTCTCTGCTATAAGTACTTTCATCGCAAGGATTATATACACTATCGACGGAAGCAGGAAAAAATTGAGGAAACGAGAGGAGACGTGCCGTGGAAGGAATCGCACGGCACTGCCGGAGCGCCGAAAGAAAGGGCCCCTGCGGGGCCCTTCGGCAGTACTCGATAGCCGCGGCCGGGCTGCGCTATTTGACGATGCCTCCTGAGAAGTATATCTTGTCGAACTTCTTTTTGAGGGTCTTGCTCTCGAAGTTAACCATCTCCATTCCCGGCTGGAACGTAACGGTTTTGCCCTTCGTTATCTTCGTCTGCGGCACCGCTACCCAGGTCTTCTTTCCGCCCTTCTCGATGAGGGCATAGGAGTACCCGCCGCTGTCCATGGTCTCGACGACCTTGCCGGAGAGCGATGCGCCCTCCTGAGCCCCGAGGCTCCCTGCGGTCCCCACGAACAAGATCGCCAGCGCTGCCATCACCGCTACTGCTGCTGAGAGACTTTTCATTGTACACGCTCCTCTTTCTGGATAATAGGGTTCATCCTTTCATCTAGGAATTATACCACACACCAGCTGCCCGGGATTGAAGGCCGGCCTCCGGTCTCATCGCTCTCGACGAGCTTCTTCACAATGGGGATATCGGCATCGGCAAAGTCGTGCTGCAGCAGCTCGGACCTCGCAACCCACTTCACCTCGGCATGATCGGTGAGAGAGAATTCCCCGGAACAATAGTGCGCCCGATACGCCAAAAGGCGTATATGGATCGTGCCGTAGTCGAACTCGCTCGCGGCGATGAAACCGTCGATCCCCGCCTCGATGCCGAACTCCTCCCTGAGCTCGCGCCGGAGACACGCTTCGGGCGTTTCGCCGGGCTCGACCTTGCCGCCCGGAAACTCCCATTTGCCGCCGCACTGCATGCCCTCCTTTCTCCGGGCGATCAGGATACGGCCGTCCTTCTCGATGACCGCTGCGGTGACCTCCTTGATCGATTCTTTCCCCTGCTCCCGCAGCCCCTTGAAAAAGCGCCTCAGAAGCGCTGCGCTCTCTTCTTCGAGCACCCCTGACACGACCTCTGCCCGGTGATTGAGTCTCGGGTCGGAGAGGAGGTGGTAGAGACTCCTGACCGCGCCTCCCTTAGGGTCGCTGCAGCCGTAAACGAGCCTGCCCAGGCGGGCATTGAGCATCACGCCCGAGCACATGATGCAGGGCTCTTTGGTGACATAAAGGGCGGCATCGGACAGCCGCCAGCTCCGCAGTTCGAGAGCAGCGGCCCGGAGGGCGAGAGTCTCGGCATGCGCGGTGGGGTCGAAGGTGGTCTCCCGCAGGTTGTGGGCCGCGGCGACGATCTCGCCCCCGAGAGCGACGACCGCGCCGACCGGCACCTCGCCCTTGGCAAAGGCGAGCTCCGCCTGCTCCAGGGCGAGGCGCATGCACGCTCTATCCGAATCGTTCCGTTCTCTCTCCATGCAGTGCCCTCGTTTCTCCCTGAACCGTACCGCGGTGCCGAGGGCGGGAATCCGCTCACGGCGAAGAGCGCGCCTCCCCTGCCGGGTCTGAGGCGGCAAAACGCGGTAAGGCCTCCGGGCATTCCGGAGGCCTTACCGGTAACAGGGCGAATCCTAAGAATGCTTATGATTGCTGCTTGCCCGTCTCCCGCTGATACGCCTCTTTACCCGCCTCGACGGCAGCGGTGATGACCGACTTCTTCTCATCGATATAGTGTTTGCTCCGCTCTACGGTCGAGGTGACGCCCTCTTTTGCGTGGGTCATGTAGTCCTCGGCCTTTTCCTTGACGTCATCGGCAAACTCCTTTATCTTCTTCCTCGTCTCCTCTCCCGACTGCGGTGCGAGGAGCAGTGCGAGACCGGCGCCCACCATTCCTCCCAGCAGGAAGGAAAGCAGTACCGATCCGGCGCTGAACCCTTCTTCATCTCTCATAGTCCGACCTCCTTTCTCTGATCTGATTTATCAAAACGCCCAACGCGGTCCTGACGCCCGCTTTAACCCCGGCAGCGCGCAGCGACACCCCTTCGCCCACATTCCCGACGACGGTGCTCAGCGCCCTCACGTTCAGCGACACCTCTTTCATCGCGTCCGAGAGGTCACGCACATTGTCGGTCACGACGCCGACGTCATCGGTGATCTTCCGCACGCTCCGGAGCGACAGTTCCGTCTCGAGGAGCACCGGAGTGAGCCGCTCCTCCGTGGTCTTTACGAACTCATTAACCGTCATGGCCAACCGCCGTATCTCCATGATCGCATACACGAGGAAGCCGATAGCGACCACGATGCCGAGCACCAGGATAAACACGCCCACGCTTAATATGATCAGCCATGAATTGCTCTCCATTCACCCTCCCTCTCACCGCCGTTTTCCACAAGCTTATCATAAGTATATCACATTTATTCTTCAGGCAATATTATAGCGCTCCCCTCCCGAGATAGCGCGACAGCAAGGGGTCTCCCTGAATGATATCCACCACCTCGACGATCAGATCGACGAGATCGCCCTCCGGAAGCCCCAGCTTATCCCAGCCCGCGCCGTCGAAGAGGGGGACGAACGGATCGCCGGAAGAGACCACGCCGACTCCCTTCACCACCACGTCGGAAAGATGGACGATCATCACCTCCTTGAAATGGGCGGCGCAGAGGCTCGGCCGGTGGTGATACGAGATGGTATCCTGGATGATCTTCGGGAAGTTCCAGGTCTCGGCCAGCCATAACCCCACATAGTCATGGCCGAAGGTGATGACCTTTTTCTCGGCCTCGAGCGCCGTGATCCCGGAGGTCCTCACCGTCTCCTCGATCGAGCGGGATTCGGCAGGGAGCTGCTTCTTGATAAGGATCTTCCCGATATCGTGGAGCAGCGCGCCGGTCATGATCTCTTCGATGGTGATGAGATTGAACCGCTTCGCCAGGAAGCCCGAGACGAGCGAGCAGCAGTAGGAATGATCCCAGAGGCCCGGAAGCTTTTCCTCGGCGAGGTCGAACAGCGACGTGCTCAGGACGATGCCCCTGATGAGGTTTGCCCCGAGGAGGATCACCGCCCGGCGCACTGCCGCCACCTCGCTGTAGAGCCCGTAAAAGGGTGAGTTGACGAGCTTCAGCACCTTGGTCGAGAGCACCTGGTCGCGCTCGATAAGCCTGCTCACTTCATCGACCGAATAGTTCACGTCGGCAATGAGCTTCAGGATCTGGCCGTGGGTCGTCGGGATCGTAGGGAGGTCCTTGACCTTGAAAAGCCGCTCCTTTATGGGTGCTTCAGCGGGCGTCATGCGAGGAGCTCCTTTACGATCGAGCGGATCTTGAGCACGGCGGGGTGCGGACCGGCGGTGCCGAATCTCCGGTCGATCTCCTTGGAGAGCGATTCGTCCTTCGCCTTCTCCTGCTGGACCGGTTCTCCCTCGACGACGATCTCCTTGATGTTCCTGTTATCGAGCATGGCGATATGCCGCTCCGTCAGCTCGACTCCCCTCATGAATATGATATCGCCGTTATTGTCACGGACGGTCGATGCAATAACCATGCGGGGTTGCGCTAGGGTGATAGGGATTTTTTGCATATGCTGATGCTCCTTCCGTCCCCCCTCTGCCCGGGAGCATATATCTGCTGACCCTCCCGGCGGCAGGACCGCGGGGAATACGCCCGCCGTTCATTTATTTTCGGAGGAAATCGATAAAAGATTACCGCCGACGCTGAGAGAGGAAGAGAGCGACTATGAGGAGCTCTGCCGGGAGCGGCGGTAGACATAGGCGATACGTTGAATCACGGTGATATGGCTGAGCAGGAAGAGAAGAATCATGAGATACAGCAACCCTCCGAGGATGCAGCCGGCTGCGAGCAGGACGATCCGTTCCGGCCGTTCCATGAGCCCTACCTGACAATCGATGCCCAGCGCCTCGGCCCGTGCCCTGACATAACTGATGAGCAGGGCTCCCGCGAGCGCGCCGCCGGTGAGCAGCATCCCGGTCGGGTGACCGCGATCGAAAAAGTACCACGCCACGGCGAGGAAGAGCAGCGCGTCGGAATAGCGGTCGAGGGTCGAATCGAGAAAGGCCCCGTAGACCGTCTTCTTCCCGTTGGTCCGGGCGACGATGCCGTCGAGCATGTCGAAGAAGCCCCCGAGGAGGATGAGAAGCCCCCCGAGCCGGATATCGAACGGGATGAGGAGGGCCGCAACGGCCGTAATCAGGAAGCCGAGTATGCTCAGCGCATTCGGGCTGACAGAGATTCTCTTTGCCAGGGGTGCAAGAGGCCTGTCGAGAAAATGTCCGAGCTTCGCACCGATCACCGTCGCCGCTTCCCCTTACCGCTTCCTGTTACCGTTCCCTCTGCCCTGCAATAAAGGCCTCCACCATGCTCCTCGCCTCCTCATCGGAGAACTGGACCCTGGGGTGCTTCATAAAGTACGCGGAGGGAGCGAGGAGCGCGCCGCCGACGTTTCTGTCACGGGCGATCTTGCAGCACCGGATGGCGTCGATGACCACGCCGGCGCTGTTGGGCGAGTCCTCGACAGAGAGCCGCAATTCGAGATGCATGGGCACGTTGCCGAACCCCGCTCCCTCGATTCTCAGGAAACAGACCTTGTTGTCGTTCATCCAGGGGACATAGTCGGACGGCCCGATATGGATATCCTCGGTCGAAACCCGGTGGGTGATCTGGGATTGAACGGCCTCGGTCTTCGATATCTTTTTCGACTTGAGCCTGCTGTGGTTCATCATATTGAGAAAGTCGGTATTGCCGCCGACATTCAGCTGGTACGTGTGCCGTATCTTCACTCCCCGGTCCATGAACAGCTTGGTGAGCGCCCGGTGGACTATGGTAGCCCCTACCTGGGCCTTGATGTCGTCCCCGACCAGCGGGATCCCCCTCTCCTCGAAGCGCCGTACCCACGCATCGTCGGACGCGACGAAAACGGGGATGCAGTTCACGAACGCCACTCCTGCATCGAGACAAGCCTGGGCGTAGTAGCGCGTCGCCTGCTCCGAGCCGACGGGCAGGTAATTGAGCAGCATATCGGCGCCGCTGTCTTTCAGTACCGTGGCGATATCGCAGGGCTTTTCATCGGCGACGATGAACCGCCGGTCGTCGGGGTAATCGACCATATGCGGCGCCACGCCGTCGAGCACCTCGCCCATCCGTACGGTTACGGCATAATCGGGCAGCTCCGGGTAGAAAAGCGTCGTGCAGTTCGGCTTTGCGATCAACGCCTCGCGGAGCGGCCTGTTCACCTTGCGCACATCGACATCGAATGCCGCCACCACCTCTATGTCACCCGGGAGATAGCCCCCCAGGTTGTGATGCATGAGACCGAGCGACAGGTCGGGGCTCCCTTCTGCCAGCGATGAATAATATGCTATCCCCTGTATCAGGGAGCTCGCACAATTGCCGACTCCCGCAACCGCAATACGTATCCTGCCCATAACCGTCCCTGTCTCCTTGCTATGTTATCTCGATCTGCTTCGGCATGGCCTCAGCCTTCTTGGGAAGAACGACATTCAGTATACCATCTTTAAGGGTCGCTTTTATATTGTTTTTGTTAATGATTGCGGGGAGAATGAAGGAGCGGGAGAAGACGCCGCTCTGGCGCTCCATCTGGTAGTAGCTCCTTCCCTCCCTCCGGGACCTCCGCTTGCCGCTGATCCTGAGCGTATTGTCTTCAACGGTAAGCGCGATGTCCGACTCGCTCACCTCGGGAAGCTCGGCCATGACGACGAATTCCCCCGGCGTCTCGCAGATATCGATCGCCGGCACCCAGAGGGCGGATGCCTGCTCGCCGGGCTGCGGGAACGTTTCTTCGAAGAGCCGGTTGCCGCGGGCCCGCAGCCAGAGTATGTCACGAAAAGGATCCCATCGATCCATGTGCCGCACCTGCCTTCCTGAACAAAGGTAAGTTGAATATATAAAGTAATTCATCCTCTTATGTCAAGACGTACTTTGCACGGGAATACACGGATACCGTACGGGCCGGAGCATGAGGAGCCCTGGTAGACGGGCACGCCGGGCACTGATGCATCAGTGCGCCGGGTATTTACCTTTTAAGTTTACTCTTTTCTATCCCGATGTCAAGCGTGCAAGGCGCTGCGCTGCTGGGGGCCTCTCAGGAGGCCTGCTGTACGGGAACGGAGGGAGCGCTCTCCGAGAGGGGGAACTTCATGCGGGTGCACTTGAGCGAACCGAGCGTATACCTGATATGGGCGTCGACGATCTCGGTTATCTCGGTGATGAACGACGGCGGGGGGGAGACCCGGTCGATAGCGGCCGGATTCCACTTGAGAAGGCTCTGGTAGAAGCGTGCCGCTCCGCCGGTGAGCCGGATCGATGCGCCGGCAGCATCGCTGCAGCGGGGACAGAGCAGCGAGCCGTGGGAGACATAAAAATGGTACTGGCGCGCTGCGGGTGCTGCCGGCTGGCGGCCTGCTGCCGGTCTTCCGCACCTGCCGCAGGCGTCGAGCCGCGGCGCATAGCCCGCCCGGTGCAGGAGCTGCATCTTGTAAAAGAGGTGGTAGAGACGGCTGCTGCGGTTCGATTCGAGCTTCGCCAGCATCGTCAGGAGGAGGTGAAAGAACTCCTGGTTCGGCTCTCTTTCGGGCAGCAGGGTGAGCGTCAGCTCCAGCATCTCCGAAACGTTCAGGAGGCACGTCATGTCCTCCCTGAGCGACTGAAAAGGCCTCACGATATCCGACTGGGTCAGGCGGGGAAGCGTGCTCTCCTCTTTTCCGAAGAAAGATATCCGTGAATAGGTGAGCGGCTCGAGGCTGCTCCCGAACCTGCTCTTCACTTTCCGCGGGCTCTTCGCAAAGACGCTCATGAGGCCGTAGTCGAAAGTCAGGTAGGCGACGATGAGGTCGGCCTCTCCGAAGACCGTGCTCTTAAGGACAATGCCTCGCGTTCTCTTCAGCATAGGACCGCTCTCATTCCCTTCGCAGTGCTCCCCGCCGTATTGATAATAACCAAGAGCCGCCCGAAAAGCAACCTGCAGCACGGCGGCGGACAGGGCGGCGGTCCGGCGATAGGCGGTAAGGGGCGGCAGCGGGGCAGTGACGGGCGCGAGGCATGCTCACCAGCGAGGCGCCAGAGGCATCGAAGCACGGAGCGGAGAATGAGGACCGGACCGCATGCGGCATGAGGCGCGCCGCCGGCCACAACGGGGGAGCGCTACATGATATTGCCGAAATCTTCGGGCCTCAGGTTCTTGAGCCACTCTTCGAGCTCATCGGCTCTCCGCACCTCGAGGACGCTCTCTTCCACGAAGATGGGGGCCTGCACCCTGAGCGCAACGGCCACCGCATCGGACGGCCGCGAATCTATGGTCACCTCTCTCTTCCCGTCGCCCGCGTGAATCAGCGCATAGTAGGTGTTGTCGACGATCTCGGTGATAACGATCTTCGTTACCTTGACGCCCAATCCGTCGAACACGTTCTTTATGAGATCATGGGTGAGCGGTCGGGGAGTGATGACCTTGCCGAGGGCGAGCGCAATGGCATCCGCCTCGGGCTTGCCGATCCAGATCGGCAGCGTCTCGTTGCCGTCGACCTGCTGCAGCAGCAGGATATACATGCCGCTCCTCGGGTCGAAGAGGAGACCCTCTACTTTCATCTGTATGAACATTTATCTGAACCCCAGTTCGCCTAACATGCGATTATTACTGCGCCAGTCCTTCTTCACCTTCACCCACAGCTCGAGAAAGACCCTGGCGCCGAGCAGTGCCTCGATATCGTGCCGTGCGCGCGTACCTATCTCCTTGAGCTTGGCGCCCTCTTTTCCTATTATTATACCCTTTTGCCCTTTTCTTTCAACATAAATATTCGCCGTGATGAGGATAACACCGTCCTCCCGCTCCTCCCACTGCAGCACCTCGGTGGCGACGGCGAAGGGCACCTCCTCTTCGGTCTGCTCCATCACCTTTTCCCTGATGATCTCGGCAACGATCGCCCGTTCGAGCTGGTCCGTCACCAGATCGTCGGGATAGTACTTCGGCCCCTCGGGGAGGTACTTCACGATGGCCTTGAGAAGGTCGTCGACTCCCTCGCCGGTCAGAGCAGAGAGAGGGATGATCTCCTTGAAGGGGAACAACGTACTGTACGCCTGGATGACCGGGAGGAGCCGGGGCTTGCCGACGATATCGACCTTATTGATCAGAAGGAATACCGGCCTGTCCGCCTCCTTGAGCATCTCGATGATGAACCGGTCCCCGCCCCCCGGCGGCTCGGGCTCGACCATGAAAAGGATCAGATCCACCTCCCTGATGGCATTCCGGGCCTCCCTCACGATCAGCTCGCCGAGCCGGTGCTTCGGCTTGTGTATCCCCGGGGTATCGACGAGGACGATCTGCGCCTCGGGCAGGTTCTTTATCCCGACGATCCTGTTCCTCGTGGTCTGCGGCTTGGGCGTGACAATGGCGACCTTCTGCCCGAGAATCGTGTTCAGGAGGGTGGACTTACCGACATTGGGCCGGCCGGTCAGAGAGACATATCCGCTGCGAAACACCGTCAAGGGCGAGCTCCGAATCTCATAGTGCGACCGGTGATTTATTGCAATGCGCCCAGCGCTCCTTTTATACGGCCGAGCCCCTTCTCGATGTTCTGCATCGAGGTGGCATAGGAGATCCTGATATACTGGTCGTCGCCGAAGGCCTCTCCATGCACCAGCGCTACCTTCGCCTCTTCGAGCAGGTAGAGCGCCATGTCCAGGGAGGAGTTGATCTGCCGTGCGCCGGCCTTTCTGCCGTAGAACGCGGAGACATTGGGGAAGGCATAAAAGGCGCCGTTCGGCTTGAGGCAGCAGACGCCCGGGACCGCATTCAAGGCATCGACGAGGAACTTCCTCCTCTTGTCGAACTCGGTCCTCATCGTTTCGATAAACTCCTGCGGCCCGGTGAGAGCGGCCACGGCCGCTTTCTGGGCGATCGAGGTCGGATTCGAGGTGGACTGGCTCTGGATGTTGGTCATCGCCTTGATGAGGTCCTTGGGTCCTGCCGCATACCCGATACGCCAGCCCGTCATGGCATGCGACTTGGAGAGCCCGTTCACCACGATGGTCCTGCTCTTGATCTCCTTGCCGAGCGAGGCGATGCTGACATGCCGTGCCCCGTCGTAGACGAGCTTCTCGTAAATTTCGTCCGAGATCAGATACATGTCGTGCTTCAGGACTATTTCGGCGACCGCCTCGAGGGTCTTCTTATCATACGCCCAGCCCGTCGGGTTCGAAGGGGAATTGAGCACCAGTGCCTTGGTCTTCTTCGTTATCGCTGCTTCGAGCGCCTCCGGTTTCATCATGAAGCTGTCCTTCTCGTATGTAGTGACGAAGACCGGGATCGCATCGTTCAACAGGGCCTGGTCCGGGTAGGAGACCCAGTAGGGGGACGGGATGATCACCTCGTCACCGGGATTGAAGAGCGCCTGCGCACTATTGTAGAGGCTGTGCTTCGCCCCGCACGAGACGAGCACCTCGTCCTTCGCATATTCAAGACCGTTGTCGGCCCTGAATTTACCCACGACCGCCTCTTTCAGCTCATCGATACCGCCCACCGGCGTATATTTCGTAAAGCCGTCCCTGAGCGCTTTGACCGCAGCCTCTTTCACATGCTCGGGCGTGTCGAAGTCGGGCTCCCCCACGCCGAAATTGACGACATCGACGCCCTCGGCCTTCATCGCCTTGGCCTTGGCGTCCATGGCAAGGGTGGGTGACGGTTTGATTCTCCGGGCTCTCTCAGCAACCATCGCGAAATTCCTCCTCTTTGAAATCGTCACGGATAACACGTGAACACGGCGGGTTACGAATTACGGCCTTTATTATAGCCCATTTTTCGCCCTGAGTTCTCTTATTTTATTCAGGGTGTCGCGATAATCCTCACGGGCCGGGTCGAGCTCGACCGCCTTCAGCGCCAGCGCCTCGGCCTCGTGGAGGCGATCCCGCCCGGTATAGAAGAGCCAGGCAAGGTTGTTGTAGGCGTCGGCGGCTGCCGGCGCCTTCTTGATACTCTTCCGGTAGTACTTCTCCGCCTCCCGGGGCCGGTTCAGCTGCTGATAGGCATTGCCGAGATAGAGGTAGGCGACGGGCATCCTCTTCGATGCCAGCTCGTACTCCTTTATCGCGTTCTCGAGCTTGCCGCTCCGCTCGTAGGCAACGCCGAGATTGATGTGCTCTTCAGGGGTCAGGGGGTCATCGAGGATAATGAACCGCGGAAGCGAGCAGCCCGACAGCACGAAAAGGCAGAGCAGCAAGGGGACAAATCGCGGAAACGGCAGCCTGAACCGCAGGCGAGCGCTCCCCTCTCCATCCCCCCTCATCTGCCCTCCGCCCCCGGCGCGCCATGCCCGGCCTCTGCGTTGCCATGCACCCAGAGGGTCCAGAACTTCGTCTTCTCCCACGAGGCGAGAAACTTCTCTCTATCGAGCCGCATGCGCTCCGTACCGCCGGAATTCACGATCACCTGGCTGCCCGTGTAGCCGACGACGACCATGAAGTGGTGCAGCTGGTAGAAGAGCATGCCGTTGTCGACGAGAACGACAAGCGGCTGCTGCGCAGCTACCTTCTGCCGCAGGTCGTCCCAGCCTCCCGAATAGTGCTTTGCCGCAAGGCCCTTTCTCTGCGCGTAGAGAACCATGTCGAGCGTAAGCGTCCCCCGCGCCGAGGGGCTGTAGATATCCCGGGCTATCTCTTCGGGAGTGACCGCGATGTCCCAGTAGTTCAGCACCCCTGCCATGGATGCGGGCCCGCACTGGTAGATCTCCTGGGCGTAGAACGGCACCTCTTCGATCACTACCGGCCGCGAATCGGCCTGCATGCCGACCGGCGAATCGGTGTGGACGGGCGCCACTGTGCAAGAGCACAAAAGCGCGAGCAGCACTCCCCAAAAGAATCCCGGGATGCGGTAGTAACTATGCCTCTTGATCATAAATGATTATCATTCCGTTGAGCGCCACAAAATCGAGAAGAGCAGACACGGTAGTAAGATTATACCATTGTCCGCTCTTCCGGAGAAGGAGCCTGCCTGCGATCCTCTTACGTGGGTTTTTTCGGCTTTCTGTTAGTGCCGATGGTTTCTGCCGGTGCGGTCGGGATCCTGCCGTTGGGAGGTGCGACGGTCTTTGGCGGTCCGTGCCGGGGCGAAGGGGGATTGAATCGAGGCGCCGGCAGAGCCGGTGACGGGGTCGGTGCAGACGGTCCTGCGGCCCTGGGCGCCGCCGCCAATCCCGCAGGAGCTGCAGGTCCTGCGACAGAGGGATTCACTGCGGATAGGGGCATCGTTCTGCCCGGTCTCTGTTGAGACATGCCGAGCCGGCCGGCAGGCGCCTGGGTTGCCTTGACTGAAGGAGTCGTCTTATCGGGCCTCGCCGTACGCTGTCCGCCTGGGGGGTGAACCGTTCCCTTTGCCGGAGGGCCGCCTTTTGCAGCTGCCCTTGCCGATGCCGTCGGAGCAGACACCTTGCTCGTACGAACGCTCTCGGGCTGCGTCTTCACCTTCATTGCCCCTGACTGCTTCATCGAGGACTTTGCCGCTGATTTGGTATGCGACAGGCGCGACTTCACGGCGGAGGGCTGCTTCGAGACGCTCGCCTTGCCCTGCGAGGATGTCCGCTGCAGCGCCGGGTGCGGCGTTCCGCTCTTTGCACGCTCCGGCTTCACCTCTCTTTCATACCGGTCCATTTCGCTCCGCTCAACATGCCGCGGCTGCTGGGGAGGCCGCTCCGCCTCGACCACGGTCATAGAGCCCGCCGTAACTGCAACATGCTCCCGGGGCAGTGAGAGGTTATACGTATATACACTGCCCTCCTTGACCACGACGCTCGTTGTACCGCCGCTATGGGAGACGAAGAAGTCGGTCCCCCGCACCCCGGCGATGGCATTCGGGGTGTTTATCTCGAAGCGGTTTCGCCCTTTGGCGGCGGCCGCTGCCGGAGAGCTCCTCTTTCTGACGACCGCCTCGACCGTGCCGACCGGCAGCGTGATCACGCCCTTAGCGGATACGTATTCACGGATAGCGAGCCGCGTACGCTGGGCCACGTTGAGCCTGTTGCCGTCACCGAAGACGATCACGGCCCGAGCGCCGCTCTTTGTCCTGATGAGGTCGCCGACATAGAGGGGATCGCCGGGTTTCACCGGCCGCGCCGGGAGCTTCCCCGCCCTGAGGACTTCGACCTTCCCTTCCGTAACGGTGACGGTTCCGACCGCTTTCGCGGCAGCGGCAGGCGCACTGAGCAGCAGCAGGGAGAGCGCTGCCATGAGCACCCGGCCCCATGGCAGGAGGAACATCACCGCTCCTTTATGGCTCACTCTCTGCCGCATGATACGCTCCCACGAAAAGAGCCCGGGAATCCAGCCGCGCTCTTTTCGTTATCTCATTTTATTTATACGCTCTTTTACGGGGAAGTAAAGGTAAAATTCACGGGGCCGGAACACCGGCATCAGTATCCGCGGACAGGAGATTTCAGGAGCTCCAGGGCATTCCGGGCGACCAGGAGATGGTCGGCTCCCTCCTTCACTATCCCCTTGGTGACCAGCACCTTCATCCCCTTCGAGACCGCCTCCCGGGATGCCCCGACCAGCGAGGCGAGCTCCTTGTGCGTGAGCTTGTTCCTCTTGATGAACGGCTCGCCGGCGCCGGCCTCTCCGCTCTCTTCCTCGAGAAAGACCCGTACGAGCCGTTCACTCACTTCGAGGAAGGCGAGGGCTTCGATCGTCTCGTTCGCCCTCCTCAGGCGGCCTGCAAGGGTACCCATGAGGGCGACGGCGATCTTCGGATCCTCTGCGAGCATCTCGAGGAAGGCATCGCGGCCGAGCACCGCGAGCTCGGCGGTCTCGTCGGCGACGACCGTGGCGGAACGCCCCTTGCCGTCGAGGAGATTCAGCTCGCCGAAAAAGGCGCCCCTCTCGAAATGCGCAAGCACCATCTCGTCGCCGTCCTCGTCAATGAGTACCGCCTTCAGCCTCCCGGAAAGGACCACATAAAGCTCCGTGCCCGTATCGGTCTTATAAAAAAGCACTCCGCCCCTCTTGCAGGCGCTTCGCCTGCATCGGGAGGCGACCCTTGCCAGGTGCGCCTCGCCGAGATGACTGAAGAGGGGGACCCTTTTGAGGTAGTCGATAAGCGTAGTCACACCCGTTGCGCCGCTCCTTTAGAAGACATATTCGAGCCCTGCCGTATACTGGTTCCGTTCGAAATCATAAATCGTAAAGTTGGAGTCGTCCCTGGTATAGGAATACTGCACCCGCACGGTAAGCCCCTTGGAGGGTTTCCAATCCACTCCTGCGGAGCCAGAATATATCCTGTCTTTCCGCTTGGTCGGTGTGCCGGGGAAGCCTTCGGCTCCCGACAGGGTGGCGCTGTCGATATTCCGGTAGTCTTGCCAGAGCACCTCTCCGGCCGTCGTGACGCTCACCTTTTCGGCGAGCGGCAGGAGCATGCTGACGCCGATCCTGTTGCCGAGATTCTCCCAGTTGTTTCCCTCCGCATCTTCGACGGCATACTCGTAGCGGAGGCTGGCGAGACCGCGCTCTTTCGCGAACTGGTAGAGGTACCCCAACGAGACGGTATACAGATCGGCGTCCCTGTTATCATCGGGAGCCGTCTGCGGGCGCAGGTCTCTCTTCGAGTAGCCGAATCCGAACTGGACGATATGACGGGGCGCGACGATCACGCTCACGGTCGGCAGCAGCGAGAGGACACCCATGTACTCGCGCTCATGCAGCCAGGAGTAATAATAACCGGCGGAGAGAGAGACGGCCCCGCGCTCGAAGGCGTATCCCGGCGTCAGGAAGATCGACTGCGAGAGATAAGTGAGCTCGTTGATCTCGCGGTAGACGGTGCTGTCGAGGCCGTAGTGAGCGGAGAGGGACCAGGCGCCTTCGAGCAAGGGCTCATACGCTATCTTGACCGAGTTGACCAGGGCGCTGTCGCCGGTCCCTCCTCCCCTCCGGACCGACTCCTGGTAGTTCGGCGAGATAAACGCCGACGGCTCGAGGACAACGTTATCGTCATACTGGTATGCCGCGCTGATGCTGAGCTGCCACGGTTTATAGGCTGCCAGGCTTCTGGAGAGGGCTGCCTCGTATTCCCTGGCATACGAGGCGGCAGCGGTGGCAGGGTCGACGGCGATCACCGCCCGGAGCCTCTTCTTCGCCTCGCTCCATCTGCGCTCAGTCGCGTGGAGTACGGCGATCTGGTAGTCGCCGATCTGGACAAGCGCTCCATCGAGAGCCTTCGCCCTCTCAAAAGAGGCGATCGCCTCAGCGCTCTTCCCCTCCTTCGCAAGGATCAGCCCTTTGAAATACGCAACGCGGCCGGAGACAGGGCCTGCCTTTTCCGCTCTCGCCAGCCACTGCTTTGCCTCATCGAGCTGGTTGAGCATATACAGCGTCTCGATCAGCTCCGGGTAAGCGTCCCTGACAGGCGGATCGAGCGCTGCCGCGGCGCGGTAGACCCCGGCGGCATCCCGGTACTGGCCCATCTGCTTATACGTCGCTCCCAGGTAGAGCAGGGCCTGTGCCGACGACGGGTCGCGCCGCAGGACCTTTTTGAAGAGCTCCAGCGCTTCATCGTAATTCTCGGCATGGTACTCGGCGATCCCCTTCTCGAGGAGGCTCTTGGACGGAGCGGGACAGGCGGCATGCGGCGACAGGAGCGACAAGGCATATGCTGCAAATGCAAGGAAAATCCCTCTCTTCACCTCTCCCCTCCGAAGCCTGCAGGAAATGAGCCTTCAAGAGATATTATATAAAGAATTATGATATATGCAAGGGTAAAAGTGCCGCAAAATGAAAGGCAGGGAGGCGCCTCCCTGCCCGGCACGAAAAAACAGATAAGAAAGCTACTTGATGATAATTTTATGCCCGGTGAGCTGAAGCAGTATGACGACCAGTATCGCGATCACCAGGAGTGCGATGACCACCCCCAGACCGTCGCCGCCTACCTGCAGCTCATCGAGCTGCAGCGCGAGCTCATGCACCTGCTGATCGCTGAGCTGTGCGAGGCGGCTGTTGATCTCGTCCTGGGTAAGCCCCAGCTGCTCCAGGCGCTCCCTGACCATCTTCGTCTCGAGGACCTGCCGTATCTTCTCGATATCAGCCGTCCTGTCCGCATGCGAAAGGGCGATGATCTCGGAAGGAGTAAAGCCCGCCTCCGCCCGCGGGGCGATCCCTATGATGAACATCGCACCTACGAGATACCACGCTATCTGCCGCATAAAGGGAAACCGCATAGCCTCTCACCTCCTTTCTCGTTCTAGGTAGAAGTATTATAAACTCTTTTCGCCCTGCTTCCAAGGGAGAGGAGAATTTCGTAAGGAATCGTGCCGATACGACGGGCGACTTCCGCGGCGTCGATCGTTTCGTCTCCCTGCCTGCCGATGATCACGGCCTCATCCCGCTCATCGATGTCCGGGAGGTCGGTAAGGTCGACCATCGTGAGGTCCATGCAGACGCGGCCTGCGACAGGTACCCTCCGTCCGCGCACCAGCACGTCGGCGTTGTTCGAACAGCGCCGGCTGAAACCGTCCGCATACCCTGCCGAGATGACGCCGATAAGGCTCTCCCGCCTGGTGACAAAAGTCCGGCCGTAGCTCACCGGCGTGCCTGCCGGCAGGCGCCTGAGCGCGACGATCCTCGCCTTCACCGTCATGACGGGGGACAGCGCGGCATCGGGAGCCGCGGGAGACTCGATCGACGAATAGCCGTACAGCATGATGCCGGGACGCACTGCGTGGAGGTGCGCTTCGGGAAGGGTCATTACCGCCGCGCTGTTCGCCATATGCGCGATCCTCACCGCTACTCCCTTCCCGGAAAGCTCGCTGCGCACCCTGTTGAACCGCTCGATCTGCATCGTCGCGAACGAGACATCGGCCAGGTCCGCTTCCGAAAAATGGCTCATCATTCCCTCGATAACGATCCCTCGCAGGCCGGCGATAGCGAGGATCTCCCCGACCGCACCGCTCCCGGAAAGGCCCAGCCTTCCCATGCCGGTATCGAGCTTTATATGGACGCCGATGGTCCGGCTGCGCCGCTCCGCCTCCCGCGCGAGGAGCTCCGCCGTCCTCCTGTCCGCTATAACGGGAGTGAGATCGTACCGCAGAATATCGTCGACATCCGGGTCGAACAGGACCAGGAGGGGCCCGGTGACGCCCGCCTCCCGCAGCATCTTCGCCTCTCCGGTAAAGGCGACGGCGAGAGCGGCAACGCCGTCGCGGGAGAGGCGGCGGGAAATCTCGAGAGCGCCATGCCCATAGGCGTCTGCCTTGACGACCGCGATAACGGGCCGGTTATGGGTGAGCCGCTTTATGGTGGCGAGATTGCCCGAGAGGGCGTCGAGATCTATTTCAGCAACGGTTCCCCTGTTCATAGAGCACGTAAGCAGTAGCGGGCAAGCAGCACAGGGCTCGCCCCCCCTGTCTTGCTGATGCTGCCCGGCGCTTACTGCTTGCTGTCCTTTCCTTCGGCAGTCTCCTCTTTCTTCTCGGACACATTCTTTTGCTGGGGGGTAACATCGATTTCGTCAGGCTCGCTGGTCGCCTTCTTGAAGTTCTTTATCGCCTTGCCCATGCCGCTGGCGAGCTCCGGCAGGCGCTTCGCTCCGAAGAGCACCAGCACGATCACCAGTATAATAATCAGTTCCTGCATTCCAAGACCCAACATACAGTATCCTCCTTAGAGTCGGTGAGGACCCTCACGCGCACCCTGCGGCAGCGCCGCGTTCCTCTCCGGTGCGCCCGGGCCCAGCACGGCCCGGTAGTCCTCGACCGTATTTATATTAACAAATGACCTGCCCTCACTATCCAGTGCCTGTATCGCCGCTTCATCGATGATGCAGGTCCTCACCTCATCGAGGAAAGGCTTCAGCGAGCAGCGGTCGCTCACGATATGCTCTTCGAGCACGGGAAGGACTTCCTTGGAATAGATGCCGAAGAGCGGCTGGAGCGCGCCCTTGCAGCGGGGGACGGTTGCATCGACCGGCTCCTGCTGCGTCGCCTTCCGGTGGCGTTCCACGAGAGCGGTTATCAGCGCGGGAGCGATGAAGGGCATATCGCAGGCGACCGCAAAGACCGCGTCGCCCTTCGCGTTGAGCAGCGCGGCATGTATCCCGGCCATCGGCCCCCTCGAGGGCAGCACATCGCCGACAAGCGGTGCGCCCAAGCGAAAATAGAGCTCGGGGGTGTTGGCGCTGACCATGACCTCGGGGAAGAGCGTGCGCAGCAGGGCGAGGTTCCGCTCGAGGATCGTCGTCTCCCCTATTTTGATAAACCCCTTGAGCGTGGGGAACCTCTTGTTCGCTCCCCCCGCGAGGATGACAGCGGTGGCAACCTCCTCGCCGGAGCCCTTTCCGGCTCTTTTCATACTACGATGACTCCTGCGTAGCCGACGACCTGCTCGTAATCGCCGCTCACGTCGCCCGAGGTCGTGTACTTCACAAGCCGCGCCTCACGGGCGCCCAGCAAACGTGCAGCGTAGAGCATGACCGTAGCGGGAATGAACCCGCACATCGAAATGCGCTCCTGCACCACGGTCCTGTACAGGCCCTCGGGATCGAGCGCCAGGATCTCCCGTATGGCGAGCATATCGACGCTTCTCGCCGTACTGTCCGGAAGATAATGGCTCATATCCGAGCTCGCTGCGATGACCACTTCATACCCGGCCTCCCTGACCGATTCCGCGAGGGCCGTTCCGACCGTGCGGCACTCCTCGAGGGAAGCGGTCCCCATCGTAATAGGCACGATTTCCGCTTCCGGTGAGAGCGAGGCGATGAAGGGCAGCTGCACCTCGAGAGAGTGCTCGAAGAGCTGCGCCCGGGCATCGTCCGTCATGCCGGGAACTCTTCTTTGAACAGCCAGGGCGAGGGGCTCGTCGATGGCGATGGTCGCGGTCGGGATCTCCCACTCGCCCGAGGTCATGATCGAGAGCGGCGCGCCGAGCCCGGTGTGGTTGGGACCGACGAGGACAAAGGTGCGGGGGACCTGGAGGGACGAGTAGACCGCGCCGGCCACGTGCCCCGAATACATGAGCCCCGCATGGGGCGACACGAGGCCGATCACCTTCTCCTTGGCCGCCCCCTTCACCAGGTACTGCTCGACCTGGCTCCTCAGGCGGGATGCCGAACCGTTATAAAACTGTCCTGCGACCGCCGGGGGCCGCCTCATCAGAAGACCTCCTCCTCCGCCTCGTAGCCTATGGTCGAGAGATCGGTGAACCGCGTCATATGGGACAGGAACGACACATTCACCGTGCCGGTGGGCCCGTTCCGCTGCTTTGCGATGATCACTTCGGCGATCCCCTTCTTCTGCGTGGCCTTGTTGTACACCTCGTCCCGGTAGAGGAAGATAATCACGTCCGCGTCCTGCTCGATGGCGCCCGATTCCCTCAGGTCCGCCAGGGTGGGCTTCCGCTCGCTCCGCTGCTCCACCGCGCGGTTGAGCTGGCTCAGGGCGATCACCGGAACGCGCAGCTCTTTCGCCAGCGCCTTCAGCGAGCGCGACATCTCGGAGATCTCCTGCTCCCGCCGCTCGAAATTTCCCCTGCTCCGCATGAGCTGCAGGTAGTCGACCACCACCAGGCTGAGGCCGCGGTGCTCCTTTTTGAGCCGCCGGCACTTGGCACGAACTTCGAGCACGGAGATGGCCGAAGAGTCGTCGATGAAGAGGGGCGCCTCGGCGAGCCGGCCTGCGGCGCTCGTCAGCTTCGGCCAGTCCTCCCTGCTCAGGAAGCCCTTCCTCACCCGCGAGGAATCGACCATACCCTCGGAGCAGAGCATCCTCATGGCGAGCTGCTCCTTCGACATTTCGAGGCTGAAGATCGCCACCGGCTCCTTCAGCTCGACCCCGACATGCTGGGCGATATTGAGGGCGAAGGCGGTCTTGCCCATGCCCGGCCTCCCGCCGATGATGATGAGGTCGCCGGGCTGGAACCCGGAGGTCATCTCATCGAGGTCCTTGAACCCCGTCGGCACGCCGGTGATCGCCTCCTTCTTGTCATAGAGCTGTTCGATGATCCTTATCGAATCCTTGATCACGCTGTCCATGGTCGCAAAGGAGGTCTTGGTCCGCTTCTCCGCTATTTCGAAGATCATGTGCTCCGCATGATCCACCATCTCATCCGCATCGAGGCTGTCCTCGTAGACCTTGGCGGTGATCTGGGTCGCGGTCTGTATCAATGCCCTGAGCAGGGCCTTTTCCCTGACGATCTTCGCATGGTAGCGTACATTCGCCGAGGTGGGAATACTGTTGGCGAGCAGGGAAAGATAGGCGATGCCGCCCACGCCGTCGAGCTCGCCGTTCCGCTTCAGGAGGTCGGTGAGCGTTATGATATCGATCGGCTCGTTCTTGTCGAAGAGGTCGATCATCGACCGGAAGAGGCGCCGATGCGTCTCTTTATAGAAGTCGTCGGGCGACAGCAGCTCGAGCGCCTTCGTCAACGCCTCGTTGTCGAAGAGAACGGCGCCGAGCACCGACTGCTCCGCCTCGATATTCTGCGGAGGCAGTTTATCAATATTGACGTCGGTCTCTTTCACCACTCCTCCCGTACGACGACGAAAAAGGCAGAGAATAGCGCTCCGGTGAGCTCCCTACTCGCCCACGACCTGGACATGCAACGGCACCGTCACCTCGGGGTGGAGCTTGACATTCACCGTATAGCTGCCGAGCCTCTTGATCGGCTCATCGAGAAGGATCTTCTTCCGGTCTACTTCGATGCCCTCCTTCTTGAGCGCCCCGGCAATATCCATGGCGGTCACCGCTCCGAAGAGCTTCTCCTCCTCACCCGCCTTGGCCGCAATCGTAACCGCCGTCGCCGAAAGCCTGGCGGCAAACTCTTCTGCGCCGGCCTTTTTCTTCTTTATCAGCTCCTGCACCTGGCGCTTCTCGTGCTCGAAGGCCCGTACGTTCTTCGGATTCGCCTCTACCGCGAGCCCGCGGGGCAGCAGAAAGTTGCGCGCATAGCCGTCCTTCACCGTCACCATTTCCCCGATATTGCCCAGGTCTTTAACGTCTTCCTTGAGAATAACCTTCATATAATAAAATCTCCTTTCAATTACAATTTCTTACTAGTATATACAATTAAGGGCAAAAATGGGAAATCGTGGTGGCGGAACAAGTGCACCAAAAGAGGAGAGGTTCAGAGGCGGGTCATTTGGAGCGGCTGCCCCGCCTCGGAGGTCGCATCGACCGAGAATGAGCGCAAATGACTCGCCTCTGAACCTCTCCTTTCCATGCGCTGGCCCTGCTCATCAATCATCATTATCGGGATGCTCCCTCTCCGGCATCCAGAGCCTGATAGTGGAGAGCCCGACGAGGAATCCGCCGAGATGGGCGAACCAGGCGGTATTATTGTTCTTTATGAGCAGCAGGCTCACGAGCCCCCCGTAGAACTGGAAGGACGCCCAGGCGCCGATGATCAGGAAGGCCGGGATCGAGAGCTTCTTGATATACACCACCAGGAAGAGGAGCGAATGCACTTTCGCCTGGGGGAAGAGCAGTATGTAGGCGCCGATGACGCCCGACACCGCGCCGCTCGCTCCGACCAGCGGCCTTAAGGAATTCGGTGCAGTGAATGCATAAATATAGTCGGCGCAGAGGCCGCAGAAAAAATAGAAGAGCAGGAAGCGCAGCGGCCCGAGCTCATGCTCGATACGATGGCTGAAGAGCCAGAGATAAAACATATTGACCAGGAGATGGAGAAATCCGCTATGGAGAAAAAGAGAGGTGGCGACGGTCGCCAGCACACCGAAGGGCTGCTCCGCTACCTGGTGGAGGAGCTTGTAGGGAACAGCGCCATACTGTATGAAAAGGCCCTTCCCTCCCTGAGCGAGCAGTGAAATATGAATAAAGACATAGAGATTGACGGCGATAATGAGGAGCGTTACTGCCGGGACCTTCCTGAAAGGCATATCATCTTTATACGGGATGAGCATAGAAGTACATTAAGCCGCTGCGGCTGTTCTGTCAAGGCATGACCGCCGTGACCGCAACTGCACATTGCAAGCACTTGATATAGCTCAGCTTTGCATTAAGGATCCGGCGGTCGACCTCCCCCTGGCCATCCTCTTGACGGGAGATGCCCCTGCCTCTCCTCCCCGTTTGCAGGGCGGTTAGGACATTTTTCCGATAGAAAATAGGAAATCCTTCCAATTGTATGTGCCGCTGCTTTGCGATATTCTAGAATCAAGAAAACAGAAGAAAGGGGGTACAGACAATGTTCAGGTACAGTGGAGGAGAAAGAGTAAAGAGAGGTACCTACTGGAATTTCTCGACAGGGAAGCGGATCCGGATCGTCAACCACGACGTGCTCCCGGGAGACAGCGGGACTGCCTACTACAAGCTTTCGCCGATAGGCATTCTCGTCCTCGGGCCTCTCTTCGGGCTGCTCTATGCGGCGATGCTTCCCTTCATCGGCCTCGCCATGATGGCGAAGATGCTGGGGCAGAAGTCATTCGGCAGGGCCGCTGAAACGGTCGGCAGGGGCATATCCTTCGGCTGGAGGCCGGGAGAGGCGTATCTCGGCGGCAAAAAGAAGAAGGATCGCCCGGAAGAGAAGCAGTAACCAGGAAGCGCTGAGAGCAAAGCAGTGAGGGCGACGGGGAGCTCACCTCGTGAACTATCCCCGCACGATCAAGAGAACTATCGTCGTAACGGAGGAAACACTATGTCGATCCAGAGCACGGTACAGAACGCGGCCGGCCCCCTGCTCATCGGTCCACGAGCCGGAGCGGCAGGGGCAGTCATTCCAGGGATCGGGCCAAGACTCAGAAAAAATAGCGGCGCAGCAGGCGTCCTGCGGTACGGTTCATTGGGCGCGCTCATCTTCGGTCCCCTTCTGGGGCTCCTGTACATCATGTTCATGCCCTTCATCTTCATCCTTCTCGGCTTCTTGATGCTGCCCGGCATACTCCTCGCAAAGACAGAAGCGGTCACCCTCGAGGGGAAATCGGCGGTATGCATGGGATGCCACGCAGCCGAGGGGATGACCAAGACCTTCGCCAGCAAGGAGACGATCTCCCTCCAGGTCGACGCGCGGCAGCTCACGCAATCGGCACACAGCTTCCTCGAGTGTACTGACTGCCACCAGTCGATTGCAGCGTCGGACCACCCGGCGGGAAGCGTCTACCGGAGCAAAAAAGAGTTCGAGGAGAAGATGTCCGCTGCGTGCAGAACATGCCACAGCGACCAGGCGCTCAAAAAACAGCCGATGCACTTCCAGGCAGCGACCCGGGCCAATGCGCCGCCCTGCACCGAATGCCACAGCGGGCATGCGGTAAAGAACATCGCCTCGGTCAAGAAAGCCCAATCGGACAACCAGTACTGTCTCACCTGCCATCAGAAAGAGCTTGCCATCACCTCGACCAACGCCGTAACATCGATCAGCGAGCAGCAGCTCAAGCGCTCAGTGCATAGCAACCACCGGTGTGCGGACTGCCACGCCGGCTTTTCGAAAGAGCAGCACCCCATAAAGAAGTACGGCCATGTACGGGAGCACGTCATCGCGCTCTCCGCGACCTGCGAGCGCTGCCATGCCGACAAGCTGGTGCAGGTAAACGGCAGCATCCATGCCTCGATGCTGAAGCAGAACCGCAATGCCCCGGTCTGCACCGACTGCCACGGCTTCCATGACGTTACCCCCAAGGCGGCCTATGCAACGGTCAGCGGCGTTCCCTGCAAGAAATGCCATGAGGACGTCTTTGCCGAATACGCGAAGAGCGTGCACGGCAGGGCCAAGATAAGCGGCAGCGGGAAGCACGCCCCTCTCTGTTCATCATGCCACCGCGCCCATGATATCAAGGCGACGGCGCTGAACAGCGCGATCAAGGACGCCTGTCTCGGCTGCCATGCCAATGCGCCGGCGCTCCACGAACGGTGGCTCCCCAACACCGCGCTCCACCTCGATTCCATAGCCTGCGCCGTCTGCCATTCGCCCGAGGCGGATCGCGGCGTCTCTCTGACCCTCATCGACAGGAATACGGGGAAGCCCATTACCGAGGAGCAGCTCATAGCGATCCTCGGCGGCAACTACCGGGAGCTCATAACCCTGGCAAGTTCGCGCAGCTCCGTGATCGACGACCGGGGCCTGCAGAATATCGTGAACCTCATCAACGACAAGAGCTCGACGATGAGGGTGTCCTTCCGCGGCGCCATGGCGGTCACGGGCGGTACGAAGGCCCATGACCTCGCCCTGAAGGGCAAAGCGGTGAAAGAGTGCGAACAGTGCCACAACGCCGACTCCCCGTTCTTCAGGAACGTGACCGTGGCTATCGGCAAGAGCAACGGGAAGATGGTGCGCATCGAGGCCCAACAGGAGGTCCTCGGCTCTCTCTTCTCGGTAATACCCGCAGGGCAGTTCTATGTCCTGGGAGGCACACGGCTCAGAATGCTCGACTTCGTCGGCATTCTCATGGTCATCGGCGGTGCGACATTCCCCCTGGCGCATCTCGCCATCAGGGCGCTTACCGCGCCGATCAGGAAGAACAGAAAGGAGGGCAGGTCATGAGTCATACACTGCATAGAATAGATCTCCATCCGCTTCCGGTACGGGTGTGGCACTGGATCAATGCCGCGAGCTTCATCGTCCTGATCGCCACCGGCATGCAGCTCAGGTACAAGGATATCTTCAGCCTCATGTCTTTCAGGACCGCCGTCGATATTCACAACATCTTCGGCTTCATCCTGACCGGCAATCTCGTCATATGGTTCGCCTACTATCTCGCCACCGGCAAGATCAGGATCTACCTGCCGACGCTGAACCTGGTGAAGCTCGTCAAGGAGATGGTCGTGCAGGCGCGGTACTACGGCTACGGGATATTCGTCGGCGACGAGAACCCGCACCACCCGACGCCCGACAACAAGTTCAACGCCATGCAGAAGACGCTCTATCTCGCGATCATGGTGCTCCTCATCCCCCTGCAGGTCGTTACCGGCGTCCTCCTCTGGGACGTGAAGCGGTTCGAGAAGTGGATCAGCCTCGCCGGCGGGCTGAGACTGGTCGATTCGGTGCATGTATTCCTCTTCCTCTTCTTCACCGCCTTCATCTTCGTCCACGTCTACCTGGCGACCCTCGGGCATACCCCGCTCGCGCACATAAAAGCCATGTTCACCGGCTACGAGGAGGCAGAAAAGGAGCACGCCCACTAGGCAACAGATTGCTCATCGATACGAAAGCGGGGGAGGAGACATCTCATCTCCTCCCCCGCTTCACGTTCTTGGGGTCTGCCTTAGGGTCAGCCGATGTTGCCTGTCCGGTTTTTGCACTATCCGTAAAAGAGCTGCTTTCCCTCAAAAGCGCTCGGCTCTTGCATTGCCCAATTATAGAGGCGCTGCTCGTAAAGCCACTCATGCCGCCATCAGGTCGAAGCGGTCGAGGTCCATAACTTTGTTCCAGGCTGCGACGAAGTCGCGCACGAACTTTTCCTTCGCATCGTCCTGGGCATAGACCTCTGCCAGGGCGCGCAGCTGCGAGTTGGAGCCGAAAACCAGGTCGACCCGGGTGGCGGTCCACTTGAGCTCGCCTGTCGTGCGGTCGCGCCCTTCGAAGATGTCCCTGGCATCGGACGTGGGCTTCCACACAGTGCCCATGTCGAGCAGGTTGACGAAGAAGTCATTGGTCAGCGTCCCGGGCCGCTTCGTGAACACGCCATGCTGCGACTGGCCTGTGTTGGCGCCCAGCACGCGCAGACCGCCCACCAGCACAGTCATCTCGGGCGCGCCCAGGGTCAGGAGGTGCGCCTTGTCCACCAGCATGTCTTCGGCCGACATGGTGAATGCCTTCTTCTGGTAATTGCGGAAACCGTCGGCCTCGGGCTTCAGCACGGCGAACGATTTCACGTCGGTCTGGTCTTGCGAGGCGTCGGTGCGACCAGGGGTGAAGGTTACCTCCACCGTGTGACCGGCAGCCTTGGCCGCCGCTTCGACCGCTGCGCAGCCGGCCAGCACGATGAGGTCCGCCAGGGAGACCTTCTTGCCGCCGGACTGTGCGCCGTTGAAAGCATTCTGGATGCCCTCCAGGGTCTTGAGCACCTTCGCCAGTTGGGCAGGCTGATTGACCTCCCAATCCTTCTGCGGTGCCAGGCGAATGCGCGCGCCGTTTGCGCCGCCGCGCTTGTCCGAGCCGCGGAACGTGGACGCCGAAGCCCAGGCAGTGGAAACGAGCTCCGCCACCGACAGGCCCGAGGCCAGAACCGTGGCCTTGAGGTCGGCAATGTCCCCGGTATCGATCAGGGGGTGATCGACAGCGGGAAGCGGGTCCTGCCAGACCAGGTCTTCAGCCGGGACTTCAGGGCCGAGGTAGCGGGCCTTGGGCCCCATGTCACGGTGGGTCAGCTTGAACCAGGCGCGGGCGAACGCGTCGGCAAAGGCCTGCGGGTCTTTATGGAAGCGGCGCGCGATGGGCTCGTAGATCGGGTCGAAGCGCAGCGACAGGTCGGCCGTGGTCATCATGGGCCGGTGCTTTTTCGAGGGGTCGTGGGCATCCGGGATCATATGTTCCGGCTTCACGTCCTTTGCCAGCCATTGATGAGCGCCGGCCGGACTCTTGGTCAGCTCCCATTCGTAGCCGAACAGCATAGCGAAGTAGCCCATGTCCCATTTTGTGGGGTTGGGTTTCCATGCGCCTTCGATACCGCTGGTGATCGTGTCGCAGCCTTTGCCCGTACCGAAGCTGCATTTCCAGCCAAGGCCCATTTCCTCCAGCGGGGCGGACTCAGGTTCGGGGCCGACCAGTTTCGGGTCGCCTGCACCATGCGCCTTGCCGAAGGTGTGGCCGCCGGCGACGAGCGCGACCGTCTCCTCGTCGTTCATGCCCATGCGGCCGAAGGTCTCGCGCACATCGCGGCCCGATGCCACGGGGTCGGGGTTGCCGTTGGGGCCTTCGGGGTTCACATAGATCAGGCCCATCTGCACGGCAGCCAGCGGGTTCTCCAGCTCGCGGTCGCCGCTGTACCGCTTGTCGGCCAGCCACTCGGCTTCGGAGCCCCAGTAGATGTCTTCCTCGGGCGCCCAGATGTCCACGCGGCCGCCGCCGAAGCCGAAGGTCTTGAAGCCCATGGACTCCAGGGCCACGTTGCCTGTCAGGATCATCAGGTCGGCCCAGGAGATCTTGTTGCCGTATTTCTTCTTGATCGGCCAGAGCAGGCGGCGCGCCTTGTCCAGGTTGCCGTTGTCGGGCCAGCTGTTGACCGGTGCAAAACGCTGGTTGCCGGTGCCGCCACCGCCGCGTCCGTCGCCGGTGCGGTACGTGCCGGCGCTGTGCCAGGCCATGCGGATGAAGAGCCCGCCGTAGTGGCCCCAGTCCGCAGGCCACCAGTCCTGCGAGTCGGTCATCAGTGCGTGCAGGTCTTTCTTCAGGGAGGCGAGATCGAGCCTCTTGAATTCCTCGGCGTAGTTGAAGCCGGGACCCATCGGGTCGGACTTGGGGGAATGCTGGTGAAGAAGGCCCAGGTTCAGCTGGTTCGGCCACCAATCACGGTTCGATGCGCCTCGGGGAGTGGTTCTGCCGGACTTGCCCGTTACCGGGCACGTGCTCTCTTCGTTCATGGTATTTACTCCTTGCTATGAGTGAACTGTTAAACCGCTACCGTTGCAGCCCGCGGGCCAATCCATTTTTCGATGAATCCAATCAGGAATCATTCCTAAGAATGAACAAAAAAATTAACGGCCCGTAACGTCTGCGCAATCCCTGCAGATGCCGTAATATTCAAATCGCATACGTGCAGGCTTAAAGCCGGTCTTCTTTTCGACAGTCTTCGACAATGAAGGCAAGTCACCCATAAAGTCGGTTATCTTACCGCATTGTGTGCAGACAAGGTTGATATGGTCCGCTACGTTACTATCATAACGGTTGTCCGTGTTATAGTATTCGAGCTCTTGTATCAGGCCTTCCCTTTTCAACATGTCGAGGGTGTAATAGACCGTTGACATGCTTATCCGCGGAACGGCCTTTCTGACTTTCCTTAAAATATCCCTCGCCCCCGGATGCGACACATCACGCGCAAGAAGCTTGATGATCTCACGCCTTTGAGGGGTAAGCTTGTATCCCTTATCACGCAGAGTCGTGATCAGCCTTTCTTCACTATTCCGTGGATCCCGCGGCGTTCTCTGGTCTTTCATAACAGGAATGATTCCTTCTTGAAACCTACTGCATATCGTGTGCCTTGTCAAGTCAATCGGCCGGTCTCGTCCGGATAGGTGTCATGGAAGAGAGTCATAGAAGAGTGGTCAGACTGGTTTACGTGAATCTGGAGATTTGGAAAGGAGAGATTGCCGCGCTATGCTCGCAATGACAAGAAAGAGCATCTATCCTCTACCTTCCGCTGAATCTCCGCTGCCGCAGCGTCTCGTAAAATGCTACGGTCGCTGCCATGGCGACGTTAAGGCTTTCAGCCCGACCCGCAAGAGGGATGCTCATGAATCCGGCAGCGATCCTTCGCAGCGGCCCGCTCAGCCCATGCGCCTCGTTGCCGAGGGCGATGGCGACCGGGCGGCTCAGATCCGCCTCGTATATAGACCGTTCGGCACGACTATCGGTCCCCCACAGGTGAATATCCCGTTCGGAGAGGAAGTCCCTCAGCTCATCGGGCGCGGCATGCACGACGGGAATAGTGAAGATGCTCCCTGCCGTGGCCCTCACTGCCTTGGGGCTGAAGGCGTTGCAGGTGCCGGGCATGACGACCACCGCATCGGCCCCTGCGGCATCGGCGCTCCGGATGATGGTCCCCAGGTTTCCCGGGTCCTGGATGCCGTCGCAGACGGCCAGGAAGGGCGCTGCTTTGAACTGCAGCCCCTCGAGACCGATCGCCGGCCACGAGACGACGGCTATGATGCCCTGGGGCGTCTCGGTATCCGAGAGCCGGGAGAACACCGCTCCGGAGAGCTCCACGAGAAGTGAAGCCTTCCGCTCCAGGAGATGCAGGAGGCGCTTACCCTCTTTTTTAGAGATAAACTCCGCGGTAAAAAAGACTCTTTTGAACGCCACTCCGGCAGCGAGTGCCGCCTCCACGAGGTGCGGGCCTTCGATGAGAAAGCCGGTGCTCCGGTCGGGACTGCTCTTGAGTTTCAGCGTCCCTTTTATGAGGGGATTCGAGGTGCTGGTGAGGGTGGTGTATTTCACAGCGATAGCATGAACGGCGAGGGGATAAAGGTGATAATGAATATGATAAGGGAGAGAAAGCCGATCGCCTGCCGCTTCGGATCGAGAGGCGCCTCCCAGTAAAGCACCGGGGGATGCTTGATGCCGAGGACCAGCATCAGCACCGCCCAGACGAGCCACCCCTCCCATCCGGAAGCGCCCAGAAGAGCTGAAATGCCGAGCACTGCCAGGAGGGCTACCAGCACTATCGAGAGATACCGGTGCCGGTCTCCCAGGATCGCATAGGCGATATGGCCGCCGTCGAGCTGACCGATCGGGATGAGATTGAGAGAGGTCACGAAGAGTCCTATCCATCCGGCGAAAGCGACCGGATGGAGGAGGATATCGTGGTGAGCAGGCGCCGCGCCGAGGACGAGCTCCGCAAGGAAAGAGAAGAGGAGCGAATCTCCCAGGGTCAACGCGCCCTCGGCTCCTGCCACGGGCACCACGTTTGACATGCTGAGCCCCGCGATGCAGGCAGCCACCGAGACCACGAAGCCCGCGATCGGGCCCGACGCGCCGATGTCGATGAGCGCCTTTCTCGTGATGATAGGCGATTTCATTTTTATGAACGCGCCGAAGGTGCCGATTATCGAAGGCGCGGGGATGAAGTACGGGAGCGTCGCCCGGGTATGATGCCGCTTCGAGGCGATATAATGCGAGAGCTCGTGGCAGAGCAGGATGGACATCAGCGTCCCCGCAAAAGGAAGCCCCTCGACAAGGCGGCCCGGTTCGCTGATGATATTGATCCCCTGCTGGAGCGCCCCGGCAGCGAGCGTGGTCAGGAAGGTCAGCGCAAACAGCACCAGATGGAGCCAGGGGAGCTTTTTCTTCATTGCGGGGTGATGATCCTCAACTGCCCTTTCGGCGGTATGCGCTTCCGTGATGGTGCTTTTTCGTCAACGATCGTTGCTTTCAGGTCATAGTCGAAGGCGCCGGTGATCTCGACCGGCGCCACCTCCCCGACCGTCAGTCCGGGCGCTTGGGCGTCTGCGGTCTCTATAATCACCACGCCGTCGATCTCGGGGGCATGGGAATAGAGCCGGGCGATGATGACCGGCCCGTCGATCTCGTCGACGATCGCCGGGTACCGCCTGCCGACGAGCTCCTTGTTCTTCTCGAGCGAGATCAGCGCCTGCCGCTGCATGATCTCGTCGACCCGCCGCTGCTTCGTCTTCCCGGGGAGCTGCCCCTTGAGGGTTGCCGACGGGGTCCCCTCCTCTTGCGAAAAGGGAAAGACGCCGAGCCGGTCGAAGCGTATCTCCTCTATGAAATCGATAAGACGGTTGAACTCGTCCTCGGTCTCGGAAGGGAAGCCGACGATGAAGGTGGTCCTCAGGGCGACCTCGGGGACCCTGCGCCGCAGGGTCCGTATCAGCTTGGTGTACTCTTTCCGGGTCCCCCTTCTTCCCATGAGCCTGAGGAGCCTGTCCTCCGAGTGCTGGAGCGGGATGTCGAGGTACTTCCGGATCTTATCCTCACCGGCAACGATATCGATAAGCTCATCGGTGATTGCCGTCGGGTAGAGATAGAGCAGGCGGAGGTAAAAGTCCCCCTCGATGGCGGCCAGGTCCCGCAGCAGCGCTGCCAGGCCATAGTTTCCGTATTCCTTGCCGTAACTGGTGATATCCTGGGCCACGAGGATCAGCTCGCGCACTCCCCGCGCCACATACTCCCGCGCCTCTTCCAGAATCGTCTCCCGGGGAATGCTCCTGAATCTGCCCCTGATCGAGGGAATGACGCAGAACGTGCACCGTTTGTCGCACCCCTCGGCGATCTTCAGATAGGCGTACGAAGCGCGGGAGCCCGGGAGCGACGGTGCAGGGAGGTCGCTATGGCCTCCTCTGCGTCTCCCGGCTTCCGTGCTCCTGCCCTTCCGGGCTTCCGCCCTGATCTTCTCTTCAGCGCTGCTCCGCTTCTGCAGGTCCGCTCTCCTGCAGTAGTCGACGATCTTCCGCTCCTCGCCCACGCCCCAGAGCCCGTCGATTTCGGGGATCTCCTTCAGGAGCTCCTCGCGGTACCGCTGGCTGAGGCAGCCGAAGACGAGGAGCTTTCTCTCTTCGCCCTGCTGTCCCTTCTTTTCCTGCGAGAGCCGGAGGATCTCTTCGATCGACTCCTCTTTCGCATCCCTGATGAACCCGCAGGTGTTCACGAGCAGGATATCGGCATCGCCGCTCTCCTGGACCGGAACGAGCCCTTCATCGAGAAAGGCGCGCGCCAGGTGGTCGGAGTCCGCCTGGTTTTTGGGGCAGCCGAGCGTCGTTATATGCACCTTAATCATGCCGCTCCCTCCGCACCGCCCGGTAGACGATCACGTAGCTCGCGGCAGCGGACAGCAGGCCCACCAGGGTGGTGCCGAGGATAAAGGGCCAGAGGAGCGGCCTCATCTCTCCGAGGAGCGCGGAAACGCTCACCTGGTTCCAATCGACCTTCGGGAGTATCCTCTCTATGCCGAGCATCTGCGCCCCTACCCAGGTCGAAAACGTGTAGATGGGGATGATCGTCCAGGGGTTGGTGATGTAGACGCCGACGATGGTGACGAACTTGTTCAGCCTGAAAATCCACGCCGCAATGATCCCGAGCACGGTATGCAGCCCCAGGACGGGCGACATGCCGATAAAGACGCCGGCTGCAAACGAGAGGGCGACCTTTCTCGGTGAATCCTTTACCTTGACAATGGAACTGAGCTTCTCACGAATCGGCAAAATGCTGATACCCCTCTATCTTCAGCTCGGATGCCCTTCCGCCGGCATCGACGAGCGTTCTCTCGTTCCCGGTAATCTCACCGATGCAGATCGCATCGATCGCCTCATCCGCCGCTTCCGGCGACGCGGTAAACAGCAGCTCGTAATCTTCGCCGCCGGCCGTCGCGCAGGCGAACGGGTCGAGCCCGAGGAGCCCCGCGGCATACCGTACTGCATCCGAGACCGGTATCCGGTCGCGGTAAACCCTGGCGCCGACCCCGCTGGCGTCACAGAGCCTGCCGAGGTCGATGAACAGGCCGTCGCTCACATCGAGCATCGCGGTCACCAGCCCGCGGAAAGGCCGCGCGTCCCTCGCCACCGGCATGAGATGCCGTCTGAGCAGCGGCGCAATGCGCTCGCCCGGAAGCGTCACCTGCCGGTCGTTCTGCTGCAGCGAAAGAGCGGGGAGCCCCTCCCGCTCCCTGAACCGCCATCCCTTGACAAGGGCCCTCGATTCAGGGGCGAGCCTCGTGAGCAGGGCGAGACCGCAGGCCGCGTCACCCGTCGCTGCGGTGACATAGATTTTATCTCCCGGGGAAGCGCCCGCCCTCGTGACCGGCCTCTCCCCGCTGCCGATCACGGTCGCGGAGAGCGCCATATCGTGCAGGGTCGCCGAAAGATCGCCTCCCAGCAGCGCCACACCGTACAACGTCATCGCCTCGGCAATGCCCTCGTAGAGCTCCCAGAAAAACGCCTCGTCGGCATCTTCCTTTACGGCGATGTTCAGGAAGAGATACCGCGGCGCTCCCCCCATTGCCATGATATCGCTGACGTTCACCGACACCAGCTTGAAGCCGAGGTGAAAGGGCGCACAATACCCGAGGTCGAAGTGGACGCCCTCGGTCATCATATCGGTGGTGATCATGAGGTCTTCTCTTCCGGGAGCGATGACCGCAGCGTCATCGCCGATGCCGACGATGACGCTGCGGTCCTGGTGCGATGCGCGGCTAAACTTTTTTTGGAGTTCTCTGAGAAGAGCGAGCTCTCCTACCTGCCGGAGTTGCATGGCTGCCCTTTGGCCCTTTCGCACTGCCCGAGTCATTCCGTCCGGCGCCGCTCTTCGCGCGCGTACGGCTCGATGCCTTCTTAGCAGCGCCCGCGGAAGCCGTGGCGGTTGCGGGTTTCCGTTCTCTCTCTGCCTGCTTCCCGATGCCCGGGATCGCCTTCCTCAGCACCTCGTCCATCGTATCGACCAGGATGAAGTTCATGCCTTCCTTGACATACTTGGGCAGCTCGTCCAGATCCTTCTTGTTCCGCCGCGGCGCGATCACGGTGGTGACCTTCATCCGCTTGGCGGCGAGCGTCTTCTCCTTGAGCCCGCCGATGGGGAGCACCCTGCCGCGGAGGGTCACCTCGCCGGTCATCGCCACATCCTTCCGCACCGGCTTGCCGGTCAGGGCGGAGGCGATCGCCGTAGCCATGGTGATTCCCGCGGAGGGGCCGTCCTTGGGGATGGCGCCGGCAGGGACATGGATATGCAGGTCGACCTTCGAGAAGAGGTCCTCGCTTATGCCGAGGTCGCCGCCCTTCGAGCGCACGTAGCTCAGCGCGGCCTGGGCGGACTCCTTCATAACATCCCCCAGCTGTCCTGTCAGGGTGAGGCTCCCTTTGCCCTTCATCATCGTCGCCTCGACATAGATGACGTCGCCCCCCGCCTCGGTCCAGGCGAGGCCGGTCGCGACGCCGACCTCGTTCGTCTTCATCTCCTCTTCGGGGAGAAAGCGCGGGGCGCCGAGGAATTTGTCGATAGTGTCTCCCGTCACCTCGAAGCTCTTCGCCTTCTCCTCGGCTATCTGCTTCGCCACTTTCCTGCAGAGGTTGGCGATCTCGCGCTCGAGGTTCCTGACGCCCGCCTCCCGGGTATAGTGCGTGATGATCTGCCGGACTGCGGAGTCCTGGACCTTCAGCACCTTTGCCGTAATGCCGTGCTCCTCGAGCTGCTTCGGCAGGAGATACCGCTTGGCGATCTGGAGCTTCTCCTCTTCCGTATACCCGGACAGATAGAGAATCTCCATACGGTCCCTCAGGGGGCCGGGGATCGGGTCGGCGAGGTTTCCCGTCGTAATGAACATGACGTTCGAAAGATCGAAAGGCACCGCCAGGTAGTGGTCCATGAACGAGTTGTTCTGCTCCGGGTCGAGCACCTCGAGCAGCGCCGAAGACGGGTCGCCCCTGAAATCCATGCCGAGCTTGTCGATCTCGTCGAGCATGAAGACGGGGTTGTTCGATCCGGCCTGGCGTATGCCCTGGATGATCCTTCCGGGGAGCGCCCCGACATAGGTCCGCCGGTGTCCGCGTATCTCCGCCTCGTCGCGCACGCCGCCGAGCGACATCCGGACGAACTCCCTGCCGAGGGCGCGCGCGATCGAGCGGCCGAGCGAGGTCTTGCCGACGCCGGGAGGCCCTATGAAGCAGAGGATCGGCCCTTTCATCTTTTCCTTCAGCTTTCGCACGCTGAGGTACTCGAGGATGCGCTCCTTGATCTTCTCGAGATCGTAGTGGTCCTCGTCGAGGATCTTTTCCGCCCTCTTGATGTCGAGCTGATCCTTGGTGCTCTTCGACCAGGGGAGCTCGGTCAGCCATTCGAGGTAGGTGCGGATAGTGCCGGCCTCCGCGCTGTCGGGATGCATCTTCTCGATGCGCCGCAGCTGTTTCTCGGCCTCTTTGAGGACCTTCTCGGGCATCTTCGCTTCCTCGATCTTCCTCCGCATCTCCCTGACCTCTTCGCCGCGCTCGTCGATGTCCCCGAGCTCCCGCTGTATCGCCTTCAGCTGCTCCCTGAGGAAGTACTCGCGCTGCGTCTTGTCGATCTCTCCCCGCGCTTCGGTCTGGATCTTCTGCTGGATCGTGAGCAGCTGCACCTCGCGGCTCAGCACCTCGCCGATCCGCCTCAGGCGCTCGAGGGGGTCGGTCATCTCGAGTATCTCCTGGGCCTGCTCGGTCTTCAGGCCGAGGTTGGCGGTGATGAGGTCGGCCAGACGGCCCGGCTCTTCTATATTCTCGATCACCACCATGACGTCGGGCAGGATCGTCTTGCCGAGCGAGACGACCTTGTCCATCTGCTCCTTCACGTTCCGGATCAGCGCCTCGGTCTCGAGCGACGGCTCGGCAGGCTTCTCCTCGACCACCTTCTCGATATCGGCAACAAAGAAAGGCTCATCCTGCGAAAACCTCGTCACCCGCGCCTTGCTCAATCCCTGCACCAGGATCTTTACCCGTCCGTCGGGGAGCTTCAGCATCCGCATGATCATGCAGACCGTGCCGACGTGGTAAAGGTCCTCGGTCTTCGGCGTCTCGACATTCAGGTCCTTCTGGGCCAGGAGCAGCACCATCCTGTTGGTATTCAAGGCATGGTCGATCGCCCGTATGGACACATCCCGTCCGACGAACAGGGGGAGAATCATATAGGGGAATATCACGATATCCCTCACCGGCAGCACCGGTACGGAGTCCGGAATCTCGACCTCTTTCACTTCTTCTTTTACGCCTTCTTTATCGGCAATCTCTGTCATGTAGTAAGCCCTCCCTCTCTCTCTCTCTGCGCCGTCTCCTGCCCCTGATCAGGAATTCTTCGTGTCCGGAACCGCTCATCGCCTCTGGATCGCGATGGTAATGGTCCTGCTCTTCACCTTCGGAAACGTGACGGTCACCACGCCGTGAGCATACGTCGCTTCGGCCGCCGCCGTATTCACCGGCACCGGGATCCTGACGACACGCCTGAACCCTTTTACATTCCGCTCCATGCATATATAATTGACCCTCGACGCATCCTTCAGCGACCGCCGCAGCGCCTCGATGACGAGCAGGTCCCCGACGACCGTGATCGACACCTCGTCGAGGCTCATTCCCGGGAGATCGATCTCGAAGACGAAGTCGTCCTCGGTCTCGTAGGAGTCGATCAGCGGCCAGGCGGTGGTCTCCACCCGGTACGAAAACAGTTCCTTCACCCTGTTCCTCACAACATCTTACGCCACGTCCTTGATCGTGCGGATCTTCAACCGGTCGAGGAGGAAGGTACGGAAGTCTTCCGCGAACTCTTCATTCCGCAAGGCGAAATCGACCGTTGCCTTCAGGTAGCCCAGCTTGTCGCCCGCATCGTAGCGGTTCCCTTTTATAAGATACCCGTAAATAACCCGCCGGTTCAACAGCTCCCGGAGCGCGTCGGTCAGCTGGATCTCGCCCCCTGCCCCGGGCTTCTGTTTCTCGAGAATATCGAAGATGTCCGGCGTCAGTATATATCTTCCTATTATAGCAAGATTCGAAGGCGCCTCTTCGGCCTTCGGCTTTTCGACGAGATTCTTGATCCGGTAGACATCGCCGTCCAGAACGCCGTCGATAACGCCATAGCGGGAGACCTCCGCCCGCGGGACCTCCTCCAGGGCGATGACCGGGCACTTCAGCTCCTCGTACACCCTGATCATCTCCCGCAGGAGAAAATAGTCGGGATCGACGACGTCATCGCTCAGGATGACCGCGAAGGGCTCCTCCTTGACGAAGGGCTGCGCACAGAGGATCGCGTGGCCCAGCCCGAGGGCGACCCTCTGGCGGATATAGGCGAAATTGATCTCGTTCAGCTTGTTGATCTCCTCGAGGATCTTCTTCTTCCCGGCTATGCGCAGCTTTTCCTCGAGCTCGAAGGCGGAATCGAAGTGGTCCTCGATCGCCCGTTTGTGCTTCCCGGTAATGACGATGAGCTCCTCGATGCCGCAGGAGATCGCCTCCTCTACCGCATACTGGATCAGCGGCTTGTCGACGATGGGCATCATCTCCTTCGGCGACGCCTTCGTCGCCGGCAAAAACCGCGTGCCCAGACCCGCAGCGGGAAAGATAGCCTTTTTGATCGTTCGTTTCATTGTGACACCTCACTGTTGCATTGTTCGTGAGCGTGACTGGTGCCGGAGACGAGACTCGAACTCGTACGAAACTCGGTTTCGAGGGATTTTAAGTCCCTTGCGTCTGCCAATTCCGCCACTCCGGCAGCGTGCTGGACTCGACACGACAGTCGTGCAGAGCAAAAAAACGATGTTACATAAATAAGATACTAGAAAACAAAGGAAAGTGCAACTTGGGCCGGAGCATTCTGGCCTGGTGTATCTGGTATGATATAAGCTACTCGGGGCCGGTGGTATAATTTAAAAAAAGCGATGCGAGGGGGTCCGTACACTGCCCCTGCGCAGTACGGACGAGTCCGGGAGAGAAGGAAACGCCGGGTGAGAAGGATATGCCGGGGAGGAACGCATGATGAATGATGAGCTCTTGCAGCGTCTGCTGCAGCGGACCCTGTCGAACGGCGGCGCGTATGCAGATATCTTCGTCGAGCGCCGCCTGACGACCGCCGTACAGATGGAAGACAACAGGATCGAGAGGGTCTTGAGCGGCTCTCTCGCCGGCGTCGGCATACGGCTCATCCATGAGGGGAAAACGGCGTACGCCTACAGCAATGATTTCTCCGAGAGCAACCTCCTCGCGGTTGCCGAAACCGTCAGCAAGGCGGCTACCCTCCCCTCGGGAGCGCCGGCCGTCGACCTGAAGCGGCGCTACCCGGAGGTCTCCTTCACTATCGCGATGCCGCCGGAGGCCGTTCCGCTCGCTGACAAGGTCGCCCTGGTCAGCGCGGCAAACGAAGCGGCGCGGTCCGTCGATCAGAGGATCAGGCAGGTTACCGTCCTCTACCGCGATTCGGTACAGAGCGTCACGATCGCCGCCTCCGACGGCACGGTCGCCGAGGACAACCGGGTGCATACCATGGGCATCGTGCAGGTCGTGGCTGCGGACGGGGCGCGCATCCAGACAGGGTACGAGCCGCTCGGCGGCCATATCGGCTATGAGCTGTTCGAGGGGCACGCCCTGGAACAGGCGGCGGTCAAAGCCGCGCGGCGTGCGGTGCTCATGCTCACCGCGCGAAGGGCGCCGGGAGGAAGGATGCCGGTCATCATCTCCTCCGAAGCAGGAGGGACCATGATCCACGAGGCTATAGGCCACGGCCTCGAGGCGGACCTGGCGCAGCGGGGGCTGTCGGTGTATTCCGGGAAGCTCGGCCAGAGGGTCGCGTCGCCGGTGATTACCGTACTCGATGACGCCACCCTCCCCAACAAGCGCGGCTCCTTCCGCTTCGACGATGAAGGGACGCCGGCGCAGAGGAATGTCCTCGTAAAGGAGGGGGTGCTCAAGCAGTTCATGTACGATCGCGCCACGGCGGCGGTCGACGGTACGGTATCCACGGGAAACGGCAGGAGGGAGTCCTATGAGCACAAGCCCATTCCCCGGATGACCAACACCTATATCGCCTCCGGCGCCGTGTCGCCGGAGGAGGTCATCAGGTCGGTCCCCCGCGGGCTCCTGGTGAAGAAGATGGGGGGCGGCCAGGTCAATACCGTGACCGGTGATTTCGTCTTCGACGTACAGGAGGGATATCTCATCGAGAACGGCGCAGCCCTCGAACCCGTGCGCGGCGCGACGCTGACGGGGAGCGGCCCCGCAGTGCTGCAGTCCATCGATATGGTCGCCTCGGACCTGGGCTTCTCGATAGGCACCTGCGGCAAGGATTCACAGGGAGCCCCGGTGTCCGACGCCATGCCGACCTTGCGGATACCGGAGATGGTAGTGGGAGGGGAAGTCAGGGAGTGAGCTGCTCAGCTCCAACCACGAGCGCCTCCCCGCAGGACAGGCGTGTTTTCAAAGACACTTTTGCTCGAAACTCAGCTATTCGTTCTTCGGGCTTATCGCTTCGGGTGTAGCAAATATCACACAACCTCGCAATTAAACAACACCCCTCCCTGGAGACGTCATTGTTTTATCGCAGCTTTTAAAGTGGTATTCTTTTTGCATTAGCGATGCTGTCATGAGGTTGCAACGCACTCTAAAGAAAGAGGTCCAGTTCAGCGGCATCGGTCTCCATACCGGACGGCATGCGACGGTGAGGCTGAAGCCCGCTTCGCGCGATACGGGGATCGTCTTTTACCGGGTCGATAAAGGCGCTATCGTTCGGGCGAACGTAGGCGCGGTCCTCGATACCGCGTTCGCTACCACCATAGGGTTCGACGGCGTCAGGATCAGGACGGTCGAGCACCTCCTCGCGGCGGCTGCGGGGCTCGGCATCGACAACCTCCTCGTCGAGGTCGACGGCCCCGAGATCCCGATACTCGACGGCAGCGCCACGGAGCTCGTCGGCATGATGCTCGAGGCGGGGATCGCGAAACAGGGCAAGAGAATATCCTTCGTGAAGATCACCAGGCCGGTGATTTACGAAGACGCTCACGCCCGGGTGGTCGCCCTCCCTTATGACGGCATGCGGATATCCTTTTCGATACACTTCGGCCACCACTTCCTGGGACAGCAGGAGCTGACCCTCGACCTGGACGAGACGACGTTCCTCAAGGAGGTCGCTCCGGCGCGGACCTTCGGGTTCCTGCGCGATGTGGAGATGCTCCGGGCCAACGGGCTCGCCAAAGGCGGCTCGCTCGACAACGCCGTCGTCATCGGCGACGAGGGCATCCTGAACGCGAGCGGCCTCAGGTTTACCGACGAGTTCGTCAGGCACAAGATCCTCGACACCGTCGGAGACCTCTCGATTCTCGGCCTCCCCCTCCAGGGGCACCTGCTGCTCGAAAAGGCCGGGCACACGGCGAACTTCAGGTTCCTGAAGAAGCTCCTCGCCTCCGTCGACTGCTACCGCATCGTCTCGGATGTCGATCTGGTGGGCACGCAGGCCCTCACCTACCGCTAACGCTAACCGACAAAAAAAAGGGGAATACCCAAAATCTCGATGGTAATGAATGAGCGGTCATTACTATTTTGGGTATTCCCTTATACTGCTACTGTCTTCGTCAGCGTTCCTTACTTCTTCTTCGCTGTCTTCTTCGCGGAAGACTTCGCTGCAGTCTTCTTCGCCGGAGCCTTTTTTGCTGTTGCCATGACCTTCACCTCCTTTCGCTCCCGCCGCAACCCCTGCGTACTCCCTCTGGTCCGCGGGAAGATGTGCTCTTACGCCCGTCCCAGCAGCGTAATCCTTTTCTCCTGAAGGATGCGCTTCAGGTTCGAATCCTTCCTCTTCTTCAGTTTGTACTCGGACTCCTCGATCACCGTGCAGTTTATCTTCTTCGAAAACTTCTTCTCGATGTCATGCAGCCCCATGAGGAGGGCCGGTGTGGACGGTCCTATCACAAACAGATCGACAAGCGGAGGGTCTTCACCTTCGGCATACGGCCCGTAGATGAACGCGGTTTTTATGTCGTTCGCGCGCAGGAGGCTCTTGAGTGCCCCGGGCAGGCCGAGCGATTTGGCGATCAGGTTCTTCAGCTCCGAGAAAAGGGGCGAGTCGCTGTTGGCCTGGAAGTATTTCAGGTTCGCGATCTTCTCGCTGACCACGATCCCCATCTCTTCCAGGCGGTCGAGCTCCCTCTTCACCCCCGAGGGATTCTTCCGCAGGAGCTTTGCAATCTCCCGTACATAGAACCTTTCATCCGGGCTGTTCAGCAGCAGCGACAGCACGTCGGCTCGTATCGATGAGGAAAAGAGGTTCTTCAGCATCATCCGGTTCCTTGGGTAAACTATAAACGATAATTTTATTTTTGTCAACAGATAATTTACTTTTTAGAACGAAAGTTGCCTTCTTATGAACATTCACTATTAGTGAACGGTCGTTCCTGATTAGTGAATATCTGTTCCGGGATTACCGAGCAGGACGGGAGAGACACTCGTGAACGGCGTCGGGAGGCACCGCGCCCGCCCTGACGATCGCGATCGCCGTTCCCGACGCATCCACGATCGTCGACGGCAGCACGCCTTTTGTTTCACTTCCGTCAACAATCAAATCGAGACGGTCACCGAACGCGGCCCGCACCATCGCCGCGCTCGACGCGGGGGGCTGTCCCGAGACGTTCGCGCTCGTCGCCGTCAGGGGAAGGGGGGACGCCTGAGCCAGGCGCAGGGCGAAGGACTCGCCGGGCATGCGCGCGGCGACGGTCCCCCCGGAGACGATGAGCCCGGGGAGGTCCGTCCGGGCGGGGAAGAGCAGGGTGAGCGGCCCGGGCCAGAAGCACGCCATCAACGCGGCGGCGGCGGCGCTGATGCGGGTGGTGAGCAGCGGCAGGTGGTCGGGGCGGCCGATGATGAGCGGCATGGCCTTCTCGTGCGGCCGGTGCTTCAGGGCGATGATGCGCTCCAGGGCGGACGTGCGGTCGTAGAAGGCGCCCAGGGCGTAAAAGGTCTCGGTAGGGTAGGCGATGACCCCGCCGCGCTCGAGCACCGAGAGCGCGGCGCTCACGGCCTCCTGCGCCGTATCAGGGGTCAGTTTCACTATCGTCGTGGTCACCGTGATTCCTCCTCGCCTCCTGGCAGCCGGACAAGTGGGGGCCGGGTCGTGTACGCACCGCGTTTCGTCACGAGCTCTCTCTGCAGGCGCTCTCTGCGAAGGTTGCAAACGCGATGCTCTACCCATTATAATACACCTGTCGTGGATGTTGATTACGGTTTCGTCTCCGGTGGTACTCCTCGCGCTGTTCTCCTGTGATTACCAATGCCTCTCTACTCCTCTCGACCGGCGGCTCCGCGCCTTCGCGGAGAGCGCTCCCCGACGCAAGCTATTTGACAGCAGAAACGCTCTGATGTTTCCGAAAGGGTAAACCCTGGGTGACCAGGGGACACAAAGCCACGGATCCCGTTCTATGAGAAGAAGGGGATAGCCGGGTTGCCGAAGAAGCAGTACACGTCGTTAGTCCTCTAGTGACGGAAGCCTGTTTCCCCCTCGCGGAAACGGGCTTTTTGTTTGTCGAACCCGTGCACAAGGAGGACTAACGATAATGAAGCGTTTATGCAGAGCACTCGTAGCGGTCGCGATCCTTTTCGCTTCGGGTCAGGACGTGCTCGCACAAAAGTCACCGCCCAGCGCCCCTCCCCACTACATCGGCGCGCAGGCGACCGCCGTAAACCCCGACGGCACGGTACTCGCCTTCGGCAGCAGCGACTTCTCCGTTAAGCTCTGGGACATCGCCTCGGGCAAGGTGCTGCGCTCCCTGGCGGGCCACACCGGATGGATCACCTCGCTCGCCTTCAGCCCTGACGGCGCCCACCTCGCCTCGGGCAGCGGCGACCGTTCCGTTAAGCTCTGGGAGGTGCGTACGGGAAGAGAGGTCCGCACTCTCTCCAGAATGCCCGGCTGGATCACCTCCTCGGCCTTCAGTCCCGACGGGACGCTGCTCGCTTCCGCATCGATCGCCGATCCGGTAACGGCGGAAAAGGGAGCCTATACGATCAAACTCTGGGATCTCAGGACCGGCGGCGAGGTGCGCACGATCACCGACCGCTCCGGGATGGCCGGGAGGGTCTCGTCGGTGGCCTTCAGCCCCGAAGGCTACCTCTTCACCGAAGGGGAACAGGGGACGGTGATGAAACGGTGGGATGTGAGGACCGGCAGGGAGATCGATGCTATAGCGGGGATCACCGACGGCGCCGTATCGGACGAGGCGCGCCTGTACATCTTCGCAGTCGGTATCAATGAATACAAGAACGCGAAGCTGCGGCTCAAATACGGCAGGTCGGATGCGGAAGCCTTCGTGCAGGCGGTCGAGCAGCACGGACAGAAGGTCTTCAAGCAGATCGTCAAACAGACCATCTTCGATACGCAGGCCACGCGCCAGAATATCGAGGCCGCCTTCGCCCGGATAGCGGCCGAGGTGCGGCCCGATGATGTCTTCGTCTTCTACTACGCAGGACACGGGGTCATGAGCCAGCGCGAGGAGCAGAGGACGCCTGAATTCTATATGGCGCTGACCGAGGTCACCAAGCTCAACGGCGACAACCGCATGCTGGAGGAGCGGGGACTTCCCGCCCGGCTGCTGAGAGAGCTCAGCTCATCCATAAAGGCGCAGAAGCAGCTCATCGTGCTCGACACCTGCCACTCGGGCGGCGCGCTCGAGAGCTTCGCGCTGCAGCATGCGCCGGAGGAGACTTCGGGCCAGCTCAAAGGAAAGGACAAGGGGATAACCGTCCTCGCGGCAGCCGGCACCTGGCAGCCCGCTACCGAATTCAGGCAGCTCGGCCACGGCGTATTCACCTACGCTCTTCTGAAGGGACTGGGGGGCGAGGCAGACAGCACGGCGACGCCGGACGGAAAGATCACCGTCCGTGAGCTCGAGGCGTATCTCACCGCCAAGGTGCCCGAGCTGATAAAGCACTACCGGGGAAAGACCCAGGCGCCCAACAGCCTCATCCGGGGCAGCGATTTTCTTCTGGGGGCGAAATAGGGCAGCACTCACGACCTGAAACGGCGTGCCGTTTCAGGTCGCTATCCTCCTGAACGCCTCCCCTACCCTCATTCCCCGCTCGCTGATATAGCCCGAGGCCATATACGCCGTCGTGTGGGCCAGCTCGGGGCGTCCCTTATGGTCGAGCACGATAACGCCTGCGCTCCCGCCGAGGGCGCCGAGGCGTTTGAGCGAGAGCGCGGCTGCCCTGCGCGCCGTCATCTGCCGGAGCTCCATGCAGAGCTCCTTTGCAAGGGCGCGCCGGAGGATGGCCTCTCCGGTACCGGTGCAGGCGACCGCGCCGGCGCCGTTCTCCGCATAGATTCCCGCTCCGATGACCGGCGTATCCCCGACCCTCCCCGGAAGCATGGCAGCGACCCCCCCGGTGGAAGAGCCTGCGGCAACGGTCCCCTGCAGGTCGCAGGCGACGGCGCCGACCGTGGAGAAATACTTCTCGAAGAGCGCCGCCGCCTCTTTCCGTCTCTTCTTGTCGCGAGCCGCCATGGCGAGGTCCTCCCTCTCCGGCTCGGGCAGGAGCTCGAGCCCCTCAGCCTCGGCAATCCTCCGCGCACCGATATGGGTAAAGACGATGTTGGGGAGCTCCATTACGACGCGGGCGGCGCGGATGGGGTTCCGTATCCCTTCGAGCCCTATGACCGCTCCTGCCCCTGACTGCTTTCCTTCCATGAGAGCGGCATCCAGTCTTCTCGTTCCGTCGAGCTGCACCCTGCCGCCCCTTCCTGCATTGAACACGCCCGAATCCTCCAGGAGAACGATCGCTTCCACCACCGCATCCAGGGCGCTTCCGCCCTGCTCGAGCAGCCGATAGCCGGCGGTAAGCGCCCGGGTGAGCATATTCAGCGCCCGCGGCCCCGGTGCGCGGTCTCCGGCGCCTCCGTGAACGACGAGTATCATAACTTCCCTCCCTTCGTGCCTGTTTTCCTCTTTTAATTATAGGGCTTCGTAACCGGTCCTGCTCACGAGCAAAGCTCTCTAATAATGATTGATGGCCTGGGGCGGGGCATAGTGTCTGGAAAAAATTCCATACCTATGGAATCCATTCCAGAACGGCGGGGCTGTTCCTGTTTGAATTCTGATTGTTAATCAGCATCCTGACCGTTGGCATTGTTCTTGCGTTTTCTCATATGCCTTTAGCAGCCTGCACTCTTCAATAAGGCGCCTCTACTGCCGCAATCGGTGCAGTGCTCATCAAATGAATAAAAGCGACGATAACAGATAAGGTGATAATGATAACTTTAGCGCATTTCTTGAGGAAAGAAAGAAAGGAGCCGCCGGGCGGAGCCGGCATCCCGGCAGCCGACCCCGTCGATGGGAGCCGGGAGCGGGCGCTCGCTGCCCTCGGCAGCGCGCTGCAGGAGTGGCCATCCCGGCTGACCGCGGCAGCGGAAGGTTTGAGCAGCGTCTCGAAGAGCACGGAAGACGAGTTCCTCTCCCTCGGCATGAGCCTCCAGACCTTTTCCTCGGGGTGTACCCGGAGCTCCGCTGCCGCAACCTCGATCGTCTCGATGATCGACGGCGGCAGCGGCTTCGATGCCGCGGCCTTCAAGCGTCTCTTCGAAGAGGCCCATGCGGAGGTCGAGTCCTGCGCACGGGCCATTGCCGGGGGCGTTGCAGGAGTGGGCGCGTTGAATGCGAAAATCGAGGATATCGTCGGCCTGCAGGAGTTTCTCCGGAAGCTCTCCCGCTCCATTACCATCCTCGGCACAGTCATGCGCATCGAGACCGCCCGCGTCGGCGAGAGCGAATTCACCGTCATGACCTCTGTCGTCGATACCCTCGCCCAGGAGATCGAGACGCACAATGCCGAGATCGCGTCCATTGCCAAGGCGGTGAAGCTGCGGCTGACGGCTATCAGCGACCGGATGACGGCGGGGCTCGCTACGTTCGGAGAGGCGCTCGCAGCCAACCGCGGGCAGATACAGAACGTCCTCAAAGAGATGGATGCGATGGCGGCGCAGGCGAGAGGAGCATGCCGGCAGATCGAAGAGCGCGTCGGCCGTATTGCTCCTGAGACGGGCAGCGTGGTCGCGGCCCTTCAATACCACGATATCTGCCGTCAGCAGATCGAGCATGTCGCCGAGGTGCTCCAGGAAGCAGCGGCGAAGGTCGCCGCGTACCGCGCCCTGAGCAGCGCCGAGCAGGCGGCGCTTGGCGCCTGGGTCGCCGATGCGCTCCGCATCCAGATTTCCCAGCTCAGGCATGTGATCAACGAGACCGACGCTTCGGCGCGGGGGATATCCGAGCACCTCGCCTCCATCGCCTCACTCGCCCGGGCCCAAGCCGGGGAGGTGACGGCGCTCCTCAGCGGCGACGTTTCAGGAGGCGACCGCATCACGAACATAGGAAGCAATCTCGAATCGCTTTCACGGCTGCTTTCCGAGAGCAGGGAGATGATTACCGAGATGGTCAATGCCGTATCCGCAGCGGGCGAAAATATCGGCGTCATGTCCCGCCAGGTGGCGAATATAGAATCCATCAGCGAAAACATCAATCTCCTGGCGCTCAATACCATCATCAAGGTCTCCCGCACCGGTGAGGCCGGACGGGGGCTGGGGGTCCTCGCGGACGAGATCCGCAAGCTCGCCGTCAGCGCCAACGAGAAAATCGGGAAAGGTGCGGAGACCATAACCGCCGTCCTCGCCGCTGCGGAAGAGTTCAAGCAGTCCCTTTCCGAGGAGTTCAATAAAAAGCTCGCTTCAACCGATGCGATACTCGGCAGGACGCAGGAGACCGCAAAGGAGCTCATGCAGGCGGATACAGCGATGAGGGAGGCCCTCGGGGCGTTATCGGACAAGACCAGAGAGCTCGAGGCGGAGATCACGCGCATTATACAGAGCATACGGTTCGACTCGCTCGTCAGGAGCAGCCTCCAGCGGGGGATCGGCGATCTCGAGGCGATGCAGGCCGCCATCAGTATGCATACCCGGGATAATGCTCTCCCCGGAACGATGGCCCTCTCTTCAGGCGTCGATGCATTGACCCACCGGTACACCATGCAGAGCGAGCGTGCGGTCCACGAGACGACGCTGAAAGCACATAACGATAACGGCAACGGGACTTCCGGGATTTCCGGCGCGGGCAGGGAAAAGGCGTCTGCAGACCTCGGGAGCAACGTGGAGCTCTTCTAGGAGGGGGTACGTATGGAATGCACTCTGGAGCAGTCGGGAGCAGTCGGGGTATTGAAGATCGCGGGAGACCTTACCGTCATAACCTCGGGGGCGCTCAAGTCGGCGCTGATGAATTCGCTCGAAAAGGTGGACCACCTGGTGCTCGATCTCGAAGGGGTGGGCGAGGTCGACCTCTCCTGTCTCCAGCTGCTCTGCTCCGCCCACCGCACCTCGGCGCGGCTCAACAAGCAGCTGACGGTAGCCAACAGCCGTCCCGAGGCATTCCGCCAGGCGGTCGCCGCAGCAGGGTATGGACGGCATATCGGGTGTTCCTTTGATACCTACAGAAACTGTATCTGGTTAGGAGGTAACGGCTGATGGGAAAGAGCATCATGACCGTGGATGATTCGGCGAGCATACGGCAGATGGTGAGCTTTACGCTTAAAGAGGCCGGCTACGAGGTGATCGAAGCGGTGGACGGCAGGGACGCTCTCTCGAAGCTCAACGGGGCCTCCATACACATGGTCATTACCGACCTCAACATGCCCAACCTCGACGGCATCGGCCTCATCCGTGAATTGAGGGGGAACCCTGCCCATAAGTTCACGCCCGTCATCATGCTGACTACCGAGTCGCAGGATGGCAAGAAGCAGGAAGGAAAGGCCGCCGGCGCCACGGGCTGGATCGTCAAGCCCTTTCAGCCCGACCAACTGCTGGCGGTGGTAAGGAAGGTGCTGGGATGAGCAGCAGCGCCGACCGGCACAGGGAAGCCTTCAGGGAGGAGGCGAACGAGCTCCTGGCGGAGCTCGAGACCGCGCTGCTGGAGCTCGAAGAATTTCCCGGGGATGCGGAACTCGTCGGCCGGGTATTCCGGGCCATGCACACGATCAAGGGGTCCGGCTCCATGTTCGGCTTTGATGATGTGGCGGCCTTCACCCATGAGATCGAGACCGCCTTCGACCTGATCCGCAACGGCAAGATGGCGGTAACCAAAGAGATCATCGATCTCACGCTCGCCGCACGCGACCAGATCAGGGCGATGATCAGTCCTTCCGAGAGCACGGTCGTCGACGTGGTTCGTGCCGGGGAGATCGTCGCCGCCTTCAAGGGAATGCTGCCGGGAGGCTCGCCGAAACCCGGACAGGGGACAGCACCCGCAGCCGCTCCCGCGGACGCTGCTGCGGAGTCTTCTGCTGCGCCGGTAACGTACCGGATCAGGTTCAAGCCGATCCCTTCGATCTTCATGACCGGTACCAACCCCCTCACGCTGCTCGGCGAGCTCTCCCGGCTGGGCAAATGCACGGTCGTCGCCCAGACCAGCGGCATCCCCCTCCTCGACGAGATGGACCCGGAGCTCTGCCATACCTCATGGAACATTATCCTGACCACCGATAGAGGTATCAACGCGATCAAGGACGTCTTCATCTTCATTGAGGATGCTGCCGACGTGGAAGTCGACCGTATCGATGACGGGATCCACCCCGACCTGGATTACAAAAAGCTGGGAGAGATCCTCATCGAACGGGGAGATATCACGCAGGAGGAGCTCTCGAAGGTACTCGCCTCTCAGAAGAAGATCGGCGAGCTGCTCGTCGAGTCGGGGACCGTCGAGCCCGAGCGGATACAGACCGCGCTGGTCGAGCAGCAGCACATCAGGGAGGTGCGCAAGGAGCGGGAGGCGAGCGAATCGATAGCGAGCGTGCGAGTCCCCTCGGAGAGGCTCGACAAGCTGGTAGACCTCGTCGGCGAGCTCGTCACGGTCCAGGCGCGCCTCAGCCAGACCGCGGCAGGGGAAGGGAATCCCCGGCTGCTTTCGATAGCAGAAGAGGTGGAGCGGCTTACCGAGGAGCTCCGGGATAACACCATGAACATCCGGATGCTGCCGATCGGCAGCACGTTCACGAAGTTCAAGCGTCTGGTGCGGGATCTTTCGAAGGAGCTGGGCAAGGAGATAGAGCTGACGACCGAGGGGGCAGAGACCGAGCTCGACA